>NZ_JAKUFP010000003.1:0-301857 GCF_022663495.1 Bacillus cereus group sp. BfR-BA-01383 | reverse complement strand
GAGCTGTTCCTCCCTAATTTATAAGACATTCCCCAGTGTCTTTGAACAGCTTTCATCCCTAATTAAATTGACATAAATTGTCCCCTTCCCTAGGCCATCATGTGATGGTCTTATTTTTTTGTTTCTTTTATCATTTATTTAAAACTTCCTCTCTCTTTCACTCTATGTTCACATGAGGGTCACATCCACCTTTTATAGTATACGTATCGGAGCTGTTCCTCCCTAATTTATAAGACATTCCCCAGTGTCTTTGAACAGCTTTCATCCCTAATTAAATTGACATAAATTGTCCCCTTCCCTTGACCATCATATGATGGTCTTATTTTTTTGTTTACTCTATCTTTTATTTGAAACTCCCTCTCTCTTTCACTCTATGTTCACACGAGGATCACATCCATCTTTTATAGTATACGTATCGAAGTTGTTCCTCCCTAATTTATAAGACATTCCCCAGTGTCTTTGAACAGCTTCCATCCCTAATTAAATTGACATAAATTGTCCCCTTCCTTTGACCATCTTTTATATGATGGTCTTATTTTTTTATTTTCTTGTCCCTATTTTTCAACATAGATTGTCGCAACATCAGAAGAAAAATATAATACGGATCAATCTGCAGCATCTTAAATCAAAAAAGGAGTGAATCATTTCACTCCTTTTTTGACTTGCTTCCTTTTTTCGAACGATATTCTTTTCCTTTGTTATCATTACCTGTTTCAAATTCAGTACCAAACTCCTGCTGGAATTGCCCCGATTTCGGTGAACCTTGATTTCCACTTCCTTGACTACCATTACGATTCGTCATATTTCTCCCTCCTTCCTTTATTAGTAGTATGGTGTTCCATCTTTTTTCATACACATTTTATTTTTTATCATCTATCTACACACGAAAAAAGACCTTCCATATATGAGGAAGGTCTTCTTTTTCATTAGGTAAGCGTTTTCTCACTTATAATTACTTAAATAAGTTTTTTAGAAATAGATATCATTACATTCATTTCATCTTCTGAAAGTGCGGAGAATCTTTCTTGTAAATATTTCTTTTTCTCACCTTCCATTTTCGTAACTAAATCTTTCCCTTGTTCTGTAATCTCTAAATATACAACTCGGCGATCTGATGTAGAACGTGAACGGGTTACAAAGCCTTTATTAATTAATTTTTCTGTAACAGCTGTAATATGACTATTCGATACATTTAATTCGTTAGCTACACGTGATACCATCTCTTTATTCGTACGGTTCAATATTCTAAGGACAATGAACTCATTCCACGGTATGTAACCACCAAATATTTTTCCGATATCATTACGCAATGTGCGAAACATAGCAAAAACATTTGTTGATAGTTCTTCCATTAATTGCTCTCGATTTTGAGACAATTTTGACAGCCCCTTTTATTTCATTTGATTAAATAAAAACCTTATTAATAATTTTACATGAAATCTTACTTTTTGTCACCTTATTTTCCCATAATTCGTATTTTTTCAATATATATTTCATAATACAATAAAAGTGATTTTACAGAAAAAGGAGTTGTAATAGTGGGTGAAGAATACAAGTTTTCTAATCTCAGTCTAAAAGATGAGATTTTTATTATGAGTTTTGTTGTTCTTATTCTTATTATATTTTTTGTATATGTAGGAATCTTTCAAATTACAGGTATAGAATACTCATCACGAACAGCTCTATGGCTCTTTTTTTACTTATCCTTTTCATTTTATCTTAATCTTCTTTAAAGCACTGTTATATCCAATGACGACAAACATGCCAAATTGGCTCTCACTTGCTCTTTTCTCAATCATTGAAATTACGCTAGATTGGTTTGTCATACATACCGACGACGACTGGATAGAGAGCCTACAACCGTCCAACATAGCTGAATTATGTGTCGTACTATTCTTTTTCCTATTAAATAAATTATTAAGTGATAAGAAAGAGTAAGAATACAAGCTTTTCTATATAAAAATTGGTACAATAAAAGCAAATCATACTAAAGAGGTGTTACTTATGAACTTACAAAAATGGGCTGATAAAGGTATGTCCTTTGATACATATGTGAATGAAATGAAAGTAAACCAATACGAGCTACTACACATTTACAATAACTTTTTAATTCCAAATGAATTACTTCCAGTTTTAGAAGAACGTCAAAATGATGGCTGGCGCGTTATCGTATTAACAGCTGACTGGTGCGGTGACGCTCTTTTATGTGTACCTGTTATGAAACGAATTTCTGAAGTTGCAAACATTGATATGAGATTATTAATTCGCGATGAAAACTTAGAATTAATGGATCAATACTTAACAAATGGAACAGCACGTGCGATTCCAATCTTTATTTTCATTGATAAAGACGGAAATGAACAAGCTATTTGGGGACCACGCACTCCAAAAGTACAAGAATTAGTAACTTCAATGCGCGCTACATTGCCTGAAAAAGAAGATCCAACATTCGAGGAAAAACAAAAAGAAATGTATGCTAATTTCCGTGCTACGTTAGCTGATGATACTTCTCTTTGGGAACATGTAATGGAAAGCATGATTGAAAAAGTAGTAAAATAAAAACCTGCCGAGCTCGGCAGGTTTTTTTATTACATAATGAAGAAATAGAATACCGCAGCTAAAATGAAACGGTAATAAGCGAACGGTGTTAGTTTTACACGACCTAATAATTTTAAGAATGAAACAATTGCAAGCATCGCAACAACGAATGCTGTAATAAATCCAGTTGCAAACAACGGTATATCCGCCGCGCTCAAAATATCCCAGCTTTTAATTAAATCTAAGCCACTTGCAGCTACCATCATTGGAACTGCTAAAATGAACGTATATTCAGCTGCTGCTGTATGTGACACGCGAGCTAATAAACCACCACTTATTGTTGATCCAGAACGAGAAAACCCTGGCCAAAGTGCTAAACATTGGAACATTCCGATTGTAAATGCTTGCTTATATGTGATTTCATCTAACGTTCTTGCTGTACTTGGTTTTGAAAACTTCTCAGCAACAATCATTAAAATACCACCAGCTACTAAGCTAATAACAACTGGTCCTGGACCGAATAAAACTTCTTTAATTGCGCTATGGAATAATACACCGAGTATGCCGGCAGGAATCATCCCGATAATGATATGTAATAAATTTAACGATGGTCCATCAGTTACTTTCCCTATTCCAACTAATGACCATAGACGTTTCCAAAATATAACAACAACTGCTAAAATCGATCCCAATTGGATTACAACTTCAAAAACTTTCGCTCTATCGTCTTCAAATCCAATTAAATGTCCTGTTAAAATCATATGTCCTGTTGATGACACTGGTAAAAACTCTGTTAACCCTTCAACAGCACCCATGATTAAACCTATTAACCAATCAGCCACAAGTAGTGCCTCCTTAATAACGAATATGTAATTTTTTCACACCTTATCATAATACCTTATCCCTTTTCAAAGTGCATCCTTTTTTTATTGATTTCATTTGTTGTAGACGCGTATTTCTTTTCTATTTTTTGATTAAATTGTATGATAGTAAGAGTTTGTTTTTTACGTTGAAAGGGGATTTTATGAACGAAACTACTTCATTCTCACAAAAATTAAAGCAATTTGTCTTACTCTTTTTCCCGATTTTTGTAACGCAAATGTCATTATTTGCGATGAGCTTTTTTGATACGACAATGTCAGGACATGCTAGTCCAATTGATTTAGCTGGTGTTGCTATCGGAACGAGTATATGGATTCCAGTTAGTACGGGGTTAACAGGAATTTTAATGGCTACTACACCAATTGTTGCACAACTCATTGGATCCAAGAAAAAAGAGGATGTTCCCCAAGTTGTCATACAAGCAGTGTATTTAGCAATTTGTGCTAGTTTCGTTGTCATCCTTATCGGTTTCTTCGCTGTTTCACCTATTTTAAACGGCATGCGTTTAGAAGAACCTGTAGAACGTATTGCAGCACAATTTTTAAGTATTATCGCGATCGGAATTATTCCTTTATTCACTTACACTGTCTTACGTGGATTTATTGATGCATTAGGAAAAACTCGAACAACGATGATTATTACATTATTATCATTACCAATTAATGTCGTATTAAATTATGTATTAATTTTTGGGCACTTCGGGTTTCCAGAACTTGGCGGTGTTGGTGCAGCAATTGCTTCTGCAGCAACATATTGGTGCATTTTAATTATTACCGTCATTATTATTCGTACGAAAGAGCCTTTCGCATCGTTTAATATCTTCAAACAATTATACCGCCCTTCTCTCGCGAGTTGGAAAGCATTCTTAAAACTTGGCGTACCTATCGGATTTGCTATTTTCTTTGAAACGAGTATTTTCGCTGCGGTAACACTTATGATGAGTAACTTTAGTACGACAACAATAGCAGCACATCAAGCAGCTATGAACTTCGCTTCCTTGTTATATATGACTCCGCTCAGTTTAGCAATGGCGATGACCATCGCGGTTGGATTCGAAGTTGGAGCAAAACGTTACAATAATGCAAAGCAATATGGATTTATCGGAATTGGCTTAGCCCTTGCATTCGCCCTTTTATATTCGATTCTTCTCTATTTCTTTGATGATGAAATTGCTTCTATTTATACGACAGATGTACAAGTTCATCATTTAGCAAAAGAATTTCTTATATTTGCGATTTTATTTCAAATATCTGATGCAATTGCAACTCCCGTACAAGGAGCACTTCGTGGTTATAAAGATGTAAACGCCGCCTTAATTATGACATTGATCGCCTATTGGGTAATAGGTCTACCTCTTGGCTACATATTAGCAACTTATACGGATTGGGCTGCAAAAGGGTATTGGATCGGCCTTATTATCGGCCTAGCGTTTGGCGCAAGCTTTCTGCTTATCCGTCTCTTTCAAGTACAACGAAAATATACAACGCAAAACAGCCGCTAACGATAGAGCGGCTGTTTTCTTTATGCATATTTTTTCTTGTAACGTATAACATAATGAAAAAGAAAGGTGGATACATATGGACGAAAAAGGAAAAAAGCAATCATTCGAAGAAGAATTCGCCCCTGAAATTTCACCTGGATACCGGCAAGATGTACATAAGCCACCTAAATATAAAAACACTTCATTTTTAATGGGCATTACCATTTTCGCTGCTGTATTACTCGTACTCATCATTTTCGTCTATTTTTAAGGAAAGGTGACATATTATATGAAGAAACAAGAATCCAATCGTTCAAAAAGAACTGTGAAAACAGAAAAAGGATATGCAGGAGATTCTGTTAATAAACTTAAACAAGTCGAGCAAGGAAATCTATATATTGCTCAAAAAGAACTTGGTCAACAAAATGAAAACCTTTAAAGTTCCTCTACTCTTTGAGGGGCTTTTTTTATTTTAAATACATATAGAACTGGTTACTATACTTGTCTTCTTAATACACACCTTCCTTCGAATTATAGTTATAGCTCACCACAAAGAAAGAAGATTCTGATATTATAAAGTAGAATAATTCAACTTCCAATTAGAAACGAGGAACAATTATGGATTCTTACAAACAGTATATAAAAGAAGCTTTGCCTAATCTTTCTATACATTCATATAAACAAAATGAAGAAGGATGGGATAATGTAGCGGTTATAGTAAATGATGAGCTACTGTTTCGTTTCCCGCGAAAACTTGAATATGCAAAACGAATTCCGTTAGAAAAAAAACTATGCACACTTCTCTCTCATTCGCTACAAGAAATTGAGGTTCCAAAGTATCGCCTATTATATAAAAATGCTGCTGATACTTTCCCACTTTGTAGTTACTATACTCTCATTCATGGTGAACCGTTAAAAAAAGAAATAGTTACCAAGCTTAAGGATAACGAGCTAAAAGCAATTATTACACAATTAGCTACTTTCCTTGCAACCCTACACAGTATTCCTTTAAAACAAGGTACAACGTTAGGATTCCCTCTTGAAAAAACACTTACCTACTGGAAAGAAATACAAACAAGATTAAATCAATATCTTGCTAACAGTCTTACTTCATTAGAAAAATCATCCTTAAATAGTTTATTCGAAAATTTCTTTGCATGTATAGCTACATCCACATTTCAAAATACAATTATTCACGCAGACTTTACACATCATCACATTTTATTTAATGAGCAAAATAAAACCATTTCAGGAGTTATCGATTTTGGTGATGCTCAAATTGGCGATCCTGCTTTTGATTTTGCGGGGCTATATTATGATTTCGGACATGAATTTACTACATCTGTATATGAGCAATACAGTACACTTATTTCTCGTCATGATCCATTACTCATTCACCGCATCACTAGTTTTTATCAATACAGCCCTTTACTACATAATATTATTTATAACTTTGAAACAAAGAATGAACTTGAATTCATAGCGGGTACAGAACAGCTGAAAGTGATATTACAGGGATGAGATTACATTCTCTCCCTATATTCTTTCTCCTCATACATCATTAACTTTTTATCCATTCCAGCAATAACTTTATACAGTTGAAACGCCTGTAAAATTTGCAGTTGAATTCCAAAAGGAGCATTCTGTTCTTTTAACCATTGAAATACTGTCGTTTCATCTTTCATTGATTATTCCTCCCTTTATTAAAATCTGTTACAAATATACCGTAAATGATGAAAAGCTTTTCATGTCAATAACAAAAAGGGATCCAAAATTGCATCCCTTAATGTACAATATTTTTCTTCTGCGTCGTTTCTTCCTTTGCTTCTTCCACTTGGCATTCACTACGAAAAGCACAACTCATACACTCAGAACGAAAATGACGCTCTGTGTAGTGCTCAGGTTGTTGCAACATTTCTTTCATTCTAAATAAATCATCCATTCCAGTTATAATATCTTCTTGTTTCGGAATGTACTCATACTTAGTCCCTTCCATTAAATTAATAACTTCAATTTTTCCTGGAAGAATGCCGAAAGCTTTATAACTGAATACTGTCATTAACTTCTGACAAAGAGCAAGCATTTCCTCATCCGCGTCGACAACATACTTTTTAATTACAAACGACTTAGTACTCCACTCACCAACTTCAAATGTCAATGACATGTGGACACCTAACTCTTCCATATATGTTTGAAACTTCTCATATAAAAACAATGGTGGTGTCTGACTATCATCCCTTTCAACAAACTGTAGTAAATGATCAGTTAGCTTCGCTAAAACAGTATAGTACTCCGTCTTCGAAGCAAACATATTAATCCTTATTTTTTCCCAATACTTTTCTATTAGTATTAAAAGTACGATTTTCGTTTGTTGGCCCGCAGGTAACGTATAGTACTCGTTAATAATTCGATTCACAATCATTTGTGCTATTTGTTGCCATTCAAACGAAGAAGGTTCTCTTCTTTTTATATGACGGAAATAAAATTTATGCGGACAACGCATAAAATCATACAAATGGTAATCTGTCATCGTTTTGATTGAGATTTTTTCATGCAATTGCTCTTCATCTCCCTTCTGCCATTAAGAAAGGTGTTTTACGAATTCAGCTCCAAACTGTAAACATGTTTCTACATCTTCATCTTCTGGCGTTAATTCTACTTTTAGTCCTTCTAACACAACTGCTGCCCCGCGCTCTTGCAGCTTTTCTATTAAAATGTCAACCGCCACGCCGTATTTCGGATAAGCCGAATCACATGAACCGAATACTGCCGCTTTTTTCCCAGTTAAATCAATAGAATCCATTGCGTCATAAAAATCTAAGAAATCATCAGGAAGGTCACCGTCTCCCCAAGTATAAGCCCCTAAAATAATCCCATCATACTGTTCTAAAATAGAAGCTTCTGGTGAATCCATAATATCAATGACTTCAATTTCATTTTCTGTTTCACGAATTGCACCCGCAATATGATCGGCCATTTCCTCTGTATTTCCACTCATACTTGCAAAAATCATTACTAACTTACTCAACTTAACCTCTCCTTTTATCCTGTATCTCTTTTTCTGTTTGAAGTGTACTTTTCTCATCTACATATTCAGAACGAATTACATTTCGTTGCCATTCAATATGCTGATCAACATCTTTATTTTTATCTTTTAATTCCCTCCGCAGAAGGTGAAATTTTTTTCTCATTAACATGTCGCATCTATTCTATTGATAATAATTATCATTTTCAACTACACTTAGATTAATTAATATTGATTATCAATGTCAACAAATATTTTTTAAAAAATAGTTAAAATGTACAAGCTTGTCCGTTAGCTATTCATATACTATAAATGAGCATAGTTCTTTCTCAGCCCTCTCTGACGGAAAGAAATAAAAGCAACTGCGATAGAGCGCAGTTGCTTTTTTTTATACTTCTCTATTATTTTAGTAACCTTATCGTTGTTTCTAAAAATAATTCCACTCCATAAATTAAAACTGATTCATCTACATCAAATTTGGGATGGTGATGCGGATAACAAGTATCTATCTTCTCATTCCCCGTTCCCAATTTAATGAAGCAACCCGGTGCTTTTCTTAAATATGCTGAAAAATCTTCTCCTCCCATGGAAGGTTCAAGCTTCACAACACGCTCATTCCCAAACAAATGTAGTGCACTTTCTTCTACTACTTTCGTTATATATTCATTATTAATCACCGGATCATATCCATAGCGATACGTATATGTATAATTCCCTCCATGTGCTTTTGTAATTCCTTTCACGATTTGCTCAATTTTCTCTTCTGCTTCCTCTCTTAAAATTTGATTAAACGAGCGTACAGTTCCCATTAAAGTCGCTGTATTTGGAATAATATTATCAGCCGTTCCCCCATGAAACTGCGTAACTGAAACTACCCTTTGCATGAAAGCACTTGTGTTCCTTGATACAATATGTTGTAAATTTGTAATAATCTGCGCCCCAATAGCGATAGGATCTATCGTTTCTTCTGGTCTTGCCGCATGCCCTCCTTTCCCATGAATTTCAACTGTAAATACGTCTGGTGCTGCCATCATCGGTCCATACACAATTCCGATCTTCCCACTTTCCAATCCAGACATAACATGTAAACCTATTACATAATCAACACCATCCATAACACCTGCCTCCACCATCTCTTGTCCGCCGCCGGGATACACTTCCTCTGCATGCTGAAAGAAAAGACGAATTTCGCCTGCAAAATCTTCCTTCATATTTGCTATCGCCTCTGCTGTACTTAATAAAATAGCTGCATGTGCATCATGCCCGCATGCGTGCATGACACCTTTATTGACGGATGAATAAGGATTTAGTGTCTCTTCTTGAATTGGTAATGCGTCTATATCCGCTCGAATCGCGACTACTTTCCCTTTTTTTACGCCCCTTTTAATCGCTAGTACACTATATTTTGTTGGCCTCGTTACTTCAAAAGAAGAAAATGAACACAACGTATCATATATAAATTGCGAAGTTTCTTTTTCATGAAACGATAATTCCGGATACTTATGGAAATGTCGTCTCCATTTCATAATATTTTCTTCTGAAATAAGACTCTGCCACACTCTATTCATGATAATTTCCTCCTTTTAAAAAGATCGAGAAATTTAAAGTTTTCTCAGGCTCTACCGATTAATAAAAAGCAAATATTATATTTTTACGTATTCTTATAGTCCGCTTTTATATATTCACACAATCCACTTTCTATTTACATGTCAAACCCATTACAAATTCATGCTGAATGTAATATAATTGCTAAGTTAGGGATTTTCTTTTTTAGTATTTAGTGCTAATATCAGAAAAGAGCCTTTCGTCTTATTTTTACCTAAAATGTGGAATTTTGTTTTTTTCACAATAATGTAGGACATGATACCTACAAAGAGCTATTATTTCATTAAGAGAGGGAAAGACATGGAAAGATTAAAAGAGATATGGTCTCGACCACTCACACAATGGGTTGCAAAGACGGTTTATTACCTTGCAATTTTATTTGCATTGCTTTGGTTGTATGGATTCCATGATACAAACACAAGTACATTTATTTACAACGAATTTTAGGGTGGGAACGTTATGAAGTTATTAGAACAAATTGAAAAGTGGGCTGCAGAAACGCCTGATCAAGCCGCTTTTGTTTGGCGAGATGCGAAAATTACGTACAAACAATTAAAGGAAGATTCTGATGCGTTAGCACATTGGATTTCTTCTGAGTATCCAGATGATTGTTCACCAATTATGGTGTATGGCCATATGCAACCTGAAATGATTATTAACTTTTTAGGATGTGTAAAAGCTGGACATGCTTACATTCCTGTAGATTTATCTATCCCAGCTGATCGTGTACAGCGTATCGCTGAAAATTCTGGTGCGAAATTACTTTTATCAGGAACAGAAGTAACTGTAACTGATTTACCAGTTCGCATTATAGGTGAAGACAACTTAAAAGATATTTTCTTTACTCATAAAGGGAACACTCCAAATCCTGAACATGCGGTAAAAGGTGATGAGAACTTCTACATTATTTACACATCAGGAAGCACAGGTAATCCGAAAGGGGTTCAGATTACTTATAATTGTCTTGTTAGCTTTACAAAATGGGCTGTAGAAGATTTCAACCTACAAACAGGACAAGTATTCTTAAACCAAGCACCTTTCTCATTCGATTTATCTGTAATGGATATTTACCCATCATTAGTAACAGGTGGTACACTTTGGGCAATCGATAAAGATATGATTGCACGTCCAAAAGACTTGTTTGCTTCTTTAGAGCAATCGGATATTCAAGTATGGACTTCAACACCATCTTTCGCTGAAATGTGTTTAATGGAAGCATCTTTCTCTGAGAGTATGCTACCGAACATGAAAACATTCTTATTCTGCGGTGAAGTGTTGCCAAATGAAGTAGCTAGAAAATTAATTGAGCGTTTCCCGAAAGCAACAATTATGAATACGTACGGTCCAACAGAAGCTACTGTCGCTGTAACAGGTATTCACGTTACAGAAGAAGTGCTGAATCAATACAAATCACTTCCAGTTGGCTACTGTAAATCAGACTGTCGCCTTCTTATTATGAAAGAAGATGGCACACTTGCACCTGATGGTGAAAAAGGTGAGATCGTAATTGTCGGTCCAAGCGTAAGCGTTGGATATTTAGGCAGCCCTGAATTAACAGAAAAAGCATTTACTATGATTGACGGCGAGCGTGCTTATAAAACAGGCGATGCTGGCTATGTTGAAAATGGTCTTCTATTCTATAATGGTCGTCTTGATTTCCAAATTAAGCTTCATGGTTATCGAATGGAATTAGAAGAAATTGAGCATCATCTTCGTGCGTGTTCTTACGTAGAAGGAGCAGTTATTGTTCCAATTAAAAAAGGTGAGAAATACGATTATTTATTAGCGGTTGTTGTTCCTGGAGAGCATTCGTTTGAAAAAGAATTCAAATTAACATCTGCAATTAAAAAAGAACTCAATGAGCGATTACCAAACTACATGATTCCACGTAAATTCATGTATCAATCTTCTATTCCAATGACACCAAATGGAAAGGTAGATCGCAAAAAATTATTGAGTGAGGTTACAGCATGACCGCATATGGATCATTTTATTTTTTCGCTATAGTGGGCATTTTATTAATACCTACTATCATAGCTGGATTAAAAGGTAAAATGTTGCGTAAATATAATGCCGTTTTAACATTAGTAATGCTTGCTATTATCTTCTCTGATAAACCAAAGCAAGCGATTATGTTAGCCGCATTTATTATTTGGCAATATGCCCTTATTAAAGGCTATTTACTTTTAAGAAAACAAAATAATAGTACATTCACATTTTGTATAGCTGTTATTTTATCGATTTTACCGCTTATTTTGGCAAAAATCGCACCCTTTGTACCTGAACTAAAATTTGTTGTATTTTTAGGAATGTCCTATGTAACGTTTAGAGCAGTACAAATGGTATTCGAAGTTCGCGATGGCTTAATTAAAGAACTTTCCTTCTTTAATTTCTGGGAATTTGTTTTATTCTTCCCTGCTATCTCAACAGGACCTATCGATCGTTACCGAAGATTTCAAAAAGATATTCAAAAGCCACCTAGTGCAGAAGAATATCAAAATTTACTATATACAGGGTTAAATCGTATTTTCCAAGGTTTTCTGTATAAATTTATTATTGCTTACTTAATAAAACAGTATTTTATGGATCCGGCATTCGCTCAACACGATACAATCCTTTCAAATATGATTTACATGTATAGCTATAGCTTATATTTATTCTTCGATTTTGCTGGTTATAGCTCATTTGTAATCGGTGTAAGTTATATGATGGGGATTAAAACGCCAGAAAACTTTAATAAACCATTCATTAGTCGTAACATTAAAGACTTCTGGAATCGCTGGCACATGAGTTTATCATTCTGGTTCCGTGATTTTATTTACATGCGTTTCGTCTTTTTTGCAACGAAGAAAAAGTTAATTAAAAACCGATACACAATTTCGTATATCGGTGCATTTTTAAACTTCTTCATCATGGGAATATGGCATATTACTGGTGAGCATGTATATCAATACATTATTTATGGTCTTTATCACGCTGCCTTGTTTATTTTATTCGATATTTTCGAACGAAAAAACAAGAAGCACAAGTTTTGGCCAAATAATAAATTTACGCATGTCCTTGCAATTGTAATTACGTTCCACGTTGTATGTTTCGGTTTCCTAATCTTCTCTGGACACCTTAACAGATACTTTTAATGCACCCTTCTTATTCCATTAAGAAGTTGCACATATAATATATTTCGGATATAAAGGAGATTTTAAAAATGGCAGAATTCAAAGAGCAAGTATTAGATATTTTAGAAGAAGTATGTGAAAACGATATTGTGAAAGAGAACTTAGATGTTCAATTATTTGAAGAAGGTATTCTTGATTCTTTCGCTGTAGTATCTTTATTAGTTGAATTCCAAGAGCGTTTAGATATTGAAGTTTCTATTTCTGATTTTGACCGTGATGAGTGGGCTACACCAAATATGGTTATTAAGAAGTTGGAAGAAATCCGATGAACAAAGCAAAATTCGGTCCGATGCTTTTAGCATTGGCCCTTTTTGCTGTATTCTTACTTATTCCAACGCGCTTTCTACTTCCACTTTTAAGTGATGAGAAAGTAGAACAAGCTGCGACTTCTTTAAAAGAAGAAAAGATTCAAAGTATGATTTTACAGCAAAAGATGTTAGCAGATCCGAAATATCTTCCGATGTACGGTTCATCGGAATTCGCACGTATGGATGCTTTCCATCCATCGAATTATTTCAAAGTAAAGCCTGAAGGGTTCACACCATTCCTTCTTGGACGCGGGGGAACACAAGACCTTGTACATGTGTTAAACTTTGCATCTACAATGGATCAATTGAAAGATAAGAAAATGATATTCGTTCTTTCTCCGCAATGGTTTGTACCACAAGGTATTGATGAAACGCACTTTGCACCTAACTTTTCAAAACAACAGGGCTATCACTTCATTTTCAACGATGATTTAAAACCTGAAATGAAAAAACAAATTGCAAAACGTTTATTAAGCTTTGAGATCGTTAAGAAAGAAACTTTACTTAAAATTTCGCTTGAAGGTATCGCCTACGATGATACAAAGTATAAAGTAAAAGCACTTGCTGCTAAACCTTTCGCTTATATTTATCGTAACATTTTAGATCGTAAAGATTTATTTACAGTAATGTTTGATATTAAACCGCATAAAGAAACGCTTGATCCATCATTGAAACAAATGACCTGGGAAGAAGCTCGTAAACATGCGGATCAAACAGGTGCAGTAGAATCAGGATCTAACGAATATGGTATCGAAGATGATTACTTCAATAGCAAAATTAAGAAGAAATTAAAGCAACGTGAAGGCTACTTAAAAAATGATTCGTATGACGAATCACCAGAGTATGAAGATTTACAAATTGTACTTGATTTATTAAAACAATCTGGTGCAAAACCACTCTTCATTTCTGTTCCTGTAAAAGGTCCTTGGTATGATTACGCAGGATTCCCAAAAGAAAAACGCGAATTATACTACAATAAAGTTCATGAGCAAATTACGAAAGCTGGCTATCCAATTGCTGACTTCTCAAATCATGAATATGATAAGTACTTCTTAAAAGATCATATGCATTTAGGTTGGAAGGGCTGGGTTTACATCGACGAAGCTATCCAACAATTTTATAAAGCAAACTAACGAAAAGACCGCTTGAATTATTCAAGTGGTCTTTTTCTATATACATTTTGTAATTGTTCGATTACATTCTCTGCTTCATTCATGACACGTTTCACTACGTGCTGAGCGGATTCTACTCGCGCTAGTGATGATGCTTGCCCGGCCCAAAGCGACATGTATTCTCCTTTATTTTGCTTCGCTGCTTCTTGGCGTATTTTAGAAGTTAATACGTTTTGCACAGGATACATTGGCAGTTTTTCTTCTTTTCCTTCATGTTTCTCTATAAATTCATTGCGAATCCCCCGTGCATATTTCCCGGAAAACGCACGGGTTACAGTTGTACTCGTGTCTGTACTTTGTAAAATCGCTTCTTTATATACACCATGCGTAATACTTTCTTCACTCGTTAAAAAGGCTGATCCCATTTGCACAGCTTCTGCTCCAAGTGCAAATGCTGCAACAAGCCCTTGTCCGTTCATTACACCACCTGCTGCGATAATTGGAATATGAGGTACTGATACGACTAATTGCGGAATTAGCGCGAACGTACCAATCATAGCATCTTGTTCTTTCCCGATAAACGTTCCTCTATGCCCTCCTGCCTCGCTACCTTGTCCGGCGATAATATCTACCCCTAATTCGGCAAGTACTTTCGCTTCTGCCACATGAGTAGCTGTTCCGATGACTTTTATTCCTCTTCTTTTTAAATCATCTATCTCTTCTTGTTCTAACGTTTGGAATGCAGAGCTAACGACTGGTACCTTCTCTTCTAATAGCACTTGTAATTGTTCTTTATAGCTTGTTGGAAGCTTTAATACCTCTTCTTCCTCTATACCTAATTCTCTATTCACTCCACTAAGTAATTCTTTCGCCCCGTTTACCTTCTCTTCTTCTATCTGTACCTCTTTTGTTAAAAGTAAATTAACACCAAAAGGTTTATCTGTTAGTTTCCTTATTTTATAAACCGCTTCACGAATTTGTTCTGGGCTCATATAACCTGCTCCAAGCGTTCCTAATCCTCCGCTATTACTTACAGCTGCAACAAGTTCTGGTGTTGTAATAGCACCTGCCATACCTGCTTGAATGATGGGATACTTAATTTGCAATATATCTGTTACTCGATTTGTAAACATCATTTCCCTCCTGTCCCCTTTATATCTTCTTTATTTGCCAAGCTTTCCCCTCCTTTTACAAGGGTTGAACTTCATATGAAGCGAATATATTGAATTAGAAGGAGGCTGAGAACAATGATTTATCCAAATGCATTAAAGCAAGGTGATACAGTAATGATTATTGCACCGTCTGGCCCACCAACACTTGAGAATGTATTAAAAGGTGTGAACGTATTACAAGAAATGGGGTTATCCGTAATAATTGGGAAGAGTGTTTATGAAAAGTATGGATATTTAGCTGGAAGTGATCAAGTTCGTCTTGATGACATACATGAAGCCTTTACAAATCATGAAGTAAAGGCCATTTTCTGTGCACGAGGTGGTTACGGAAGTGCTCGCCTTCTCCCTTACATTCAATATGAAATCATTCAACAAAATCCCAAAATTTTTTGGGGATATAGCGATATTACAGCTTTACATACTGCTTTTTCACGTTATGCAAAGCTTGTTACGTTTCATGGTCCAATGATTGAAGAATTAGGAAAAGGTATAGACTCTCTCTCTTTATCTTCTTTCAACCAACTATTCCATCCGTATTCATCGATCTTATCCGCCTCAGAATGTATCGTACCTACCTCTCCATGTACAGTTACAGGCACATTAGTTGGAGGGAATTTAACTGTGTTAACAAGTATAATAGGCTCGCCCTACGAGATAAATACGGCTAATACACTTTTATTGCTTGAGGACATTGGGGAAGAGCCGTATCGCATTGATCGTATGTTAAATCAGCTACTTTTATCTGGAAAGTTTCATGAATGCAGCGGTGTTATTTTCACAAGTTGTCATGACTGTATTCCTTCTAAACCATCCCAATCATTGCAAACAATATTATATGAATATTTCACACCATATCATATACCAGTACTATTCGGTTTACCGATTGGACATATAAGTCCAAACATCGGTATTCCCCTTGGAGCTACAGCAACAATAAATACAAATAATAAAACACTCTCGATTTCTTCTGGTATAGCCACTCCATGGTCAAATTAAAAAGGAAAAGCAATTACGCTTTTCCTTTTACTTATAATAATTAAAAATTCGTCCAGATGCGATATCCGCAATTTCTTCTGGAATAAATGTTTTACTTATATCCGTACCAACATTTAATACAGCAGTCGCATCTTTCTCAATGCTACTAAATAATTCTTTTCCACGTATCGTAATAAGGGGTGTACCTTCTGGCAACACATCTTTTACAAATTCTAATTGTGTAAAGAACGGCACGATCCATCTACCCTCTCCTTGGAAATGACGCAAACGAAGTGTTCCTTCTGTTGCCCCGTCCTCTGCTTCTAGTGAACCGGCAACATAAAACTCCGTTGATAGGAGCAATTCATAAAATTCTTTTTGCTTTTGTTTATTATCTCCTGCTAAAACAAGTACTTCTTCTATTTTCTTTACTGGAATTTGCTTCATATGATGCCACCCCTATTTTCAAAATGATTATACTTAGATTATACGAAATATTCTTATTTTTTTCTACATAATTCCGTAATTATTTTCTCAAAATAATTTTAATACTTCTTTTGTCGTCACAATCGTAGCAAATTCTTTATGTAAATTTACAAGTGTCATATTATGAATAGCCTCTGCACTATATTCTACCCCGTCTGGACCTGTACGATTAAAAGTAGCCGTTGCATCGCTCACTAAATACGTTGTAAACCCTAAATTACCTGCCATCCGTGTTGTAGTTTCCACACAATGATTTGTCGTTAATCCTACAATTACTACCGCATTACATTTTTTCTCTCTTACTTGTTCTTCTAAATTTGTCCCAATGAACGCGCTATTAACAGATTTTTGAATAATCACTTCATCTGGTAGTGGTTTCACTTCTTCTTTAAAGTTTACTGTTTCTGCTTGTTGGTAAAACATCGACTGAACATCTTCTTTATTTACATGTTGAATATGAAAAACTGGTCGCTTACTTCTTCTCCATTCTTCTAATAAACTTTTCATATTTTCTTCGGCAAAAAGATTATTTCTCTCGCCCCAGTACGGTAATTGAAACGCCTTTTGTACATCAATTATGATAAGTGCTGTTTGATTGGTCATCATTCTCTCCTTAATTAGGCTGTAATTGAAACAGAAAACCAAGTTGCTGCGACGCAGTAATAAAACAAATATAAGCACAAAGCTCTACAATTTCTTTTTCCGTCCAATATTGTTTTAATACACGAAACATATTATCATCTATCGCCTTTTTGTCATGGACAAATGTATGCGCCAAAGTAACAGCTACACTAATTTCTTCTACCTTTTGCATATCATCTGGTCTTCCCTTTGCCATGCAGTACGGACATTCATTCCCATGCGCCAATGTTCTTCTTACTTGCTCCTTTAATTCTGCCGAAAGAGTTCCTTTGTTATACAGTGTATTTTCTAACGTACTCCATGAATGTAATATATCTCGATTATGCCCTAATAACTTTTGAAACTTTGTATCTCCTACATTTGATAATGAAATTCTCTCCATCATTTTCCCTCCTATTTTCTTCTATTTTATTGTAAAATAAATAAAGTTCTCTTTACATTTCATATGAATCTTAATTTACATTTTTTCTTTACAAAAAACATCATTTTACTGGAGGTATATTTACAAATGCAATTAGATCGTGTTGATCGTAAAATTTTAAATGAATTATATAATGATAGTCGCCTTTCGATGCGCGAATTGGCCAAACGAGTAAATTTATCCGCTCCATCTACTGCAGAACGTGTTCGTAAACTCGAAAGTGAAGGAGTTATTCAAAAATACACAATCGATATTGATTATAAAAAAGCAGGACTTGTTTTAGATTGTATTTTAGAAATCACTTTAAAAAATGGTGATACAACACGTATGCAACAGTTTATTCAATCTTATCCATCTGCAAGTTTTTGTTACCGAGTAACAGGAAGCTTATGCTACATCGTAAAAATTTCTGTCCCTTCACTCGTTGAACTTGAAGAATTTATCAATGATGTTTCTTCATATGCAACGACAGTTTCTCATATCGTATTATCAGAAGTATCTCTTACTCCAGACATTGAACATATTTTCCCAGAAGATTAATTAATTTTTATTCATAAAAATATAAAAAACCCCTTACAATAAGAATAAAAATAATATATTATGTATTAAAATACATAAAGTTCGAGAAAGGGGCTTTACATTGAAAATCTGGTTTTATGAAAAAACGACACAATTAGATGACTTGCTTGGTATTTGGGACAATGTTCCGACCATCCCTCGAATTGGTGAAAAAGTGGAGCTTTTAAAAACAGTTCGGATCGTTACAGATATTAAATATGTAAAGAACGGTAATAATTTTCGTGTAGAAATTATTACAAATTAAAAAGTAGCTCCTAAAGAGCTACTTTTTAATTATCTATTATGCGCTTTCTTTATAACAATTGTATCTTCTTCTACCGATACTGTTACATAATCATTTTCTTCTAACCGAAGCTTATTTACAGCTTCATCTGGTAGTTCTACAGCCATCAATCTATCTGTTACAATCACTTGACTATACACTTCATTTTCTTGTGATACATTCACTACTTTTTCTTCATTTATGAAGCGCATCGGCGGCACACCCACTTCTTTTACTATACGCCACTGTTTCCATATGTAAGGAATTAACCAAAGTAATCCGACAATCGTAAAACCAATGCCGATCCATAAATTACTTTGTGCCTGCAATTCAGTAATTGAAATTGCATCACTTCCCTCTCCACCTACAAATTGCATACTCGTTGCAATCAAATTATTTAATGCGTGCACAGCAATATTCGTCCATATATTTTTCGTCTTTATGTATAGAAGGCACATAATAACACCGAACATGAAAGCACCGATAACATCAAAATGTCCTAGACCAAAGATGAGTGAAGATATAATTACAGCTCGTTTAATCCCCCATTTATAAGCCATTCGCTGCAAGAAAAAACCTCTAAAAATAACTTCTTCCATAATAGGCGCTAATACACATGCTGAAATGAAAGTAAATATTGTCATATATATGTTACTCGTATTAATTACATTTCCGTCTTCTAACATACTCACTAGAAAATTAGGTAACGTGTGTGCTAATATGTAAAATTGAATATGAGATATACCGACTGAAAAAACCATTCCCATTATCGTCGCTAATAAAATGAGCCCCCACGATAAACGACTTGGCTTATCAAAAAAACTTTGAAACACAACATTGTTTTTATTTGTTTTTACGTATAACCAAAATAACGGAAATACAAAAAATATAGTTATTTGTGAAATAACCTCTAACGTATTATCTGAAACATTTGATAGACCTAATGGGATCATCGTAAGGAACAATCCTATAATCATCCATCCAAAAAAACTACGCAGCCTTATACGTGAAAATGCATATTGCATATCAAACACCTCCAAAGATAGTAAAAAGTAAAGCATTAATCAATGTTTTACGGGCAATCCATCTCCTACAAATGGCGGGATAACTAAATTATAATATGAATATAGTTGAAATTATTCCTATTTTTCTCATATACTTTCAAACAGCATATCTCTTAAAATATATAATAATCATTTTATTTAACATACCGTATCGCTTTTCTTCAAGTTGAAAGATAGGAGAAAGTTATGTAATAAAAATCCCCGTTTTTACAAGCGGGGATTTCTTTTATTATAATACGTCACGTTTTTGGAATAATACACTTGATGCTACAAGTAGTACAGCAAAATATGCAACTACAAGTAATAATGAAGTAATAAACGTAAATTCTGTAAATGGTGGTTCCATTCCACCGCTTACTAATTTATTGCCGTCGTAAACACTTAAATTCAAATGGAAAAATACCACAAATTTTGCTACACCTTTTGCAAACATTATTAGTACCATATTAATTGCTCCTTGTAAGAAGAATAGGAACATCGTAATAATTAATGGTAATACAGATTTTCTGAATACGTTTGCTAAGAAAAATGCAAGTGTTGCAAAGAAGAACGGTGAAAGTAATTGATACAAAATGGACTTCATTACAATCCCTAACGTTAATTCTGTTTTACTACCATCCATTACAATTCCGCCAATAATCATTGCAATTAACGAGCTTGCAAGTATGATAAATAATATCGTAAGTAACACTGTAATATATTTAGAAAACAAAACTGTACTTCGTTTTCTTGGACGTATTAATAACTGCTTAATTGTACCTTTTTGGAATTCATCAGTAATCATACGAGAAGCAATCGTAATTCCAAAAATTGTTGCAAATAAAGTAATTAAACCAATCTCTGAACTTGCAAAATCTAAATATGATCCTTTAAACTCATGTCCTCCTCCCCATTTTAGCATCGCTAAAACTCCCAAAATCTCCAATACTGCAATGACACCAATTAAAATATACATACCTTTTTTCGCATGTAACTTTAAAAATTCATTTTGAATTAATTTAAACATTACGCTTTCACTCCCCCAGTAATCGCTAAGAACTCATCCTCTAATGTTTTATTTTGAACAGTAGCTCCGTATACAAGCACATCGGCATTTACAAGTTTTTTTACAAGTTGTGGAATGTTCTCTTTTGTTACAGATACCATGATTACATTTCCTTCTGTTTTACCTTTAATGATTTCATTCGCTTTCTGAACTTCATCTACTTCAAAGGCTACAACTACTGCCTCATCGTGTTTCGCTTGTTCATGTAAATTGTACTCCTGTACAAACTCACCTTGTTTAATAATAACAACGCGGTCACACATTAATTCAATTTCACTTAATAAGTGACTCGATACAATTACTGCAATATTCTCCTCTTTCGCTAAGCGTTGTAAATAATCACGAATTTGACGAATACCAGCTGGATCTAATCCATTTGTTGGTTCATCTAAAATTAAAATTTTTGGCTGATGAAGTAATGCCTGTGCAATTCCTAAACGCTGCTTCATACCAAGAGAATATGTTTTGACCTTTTTATGAATCGCATGCTCTAATTCCACCAATTTCACAATCTCATTAATGCGCTCTTTACTAATTGGTGTAACAGCCATGTTCGCAAAATGCTTTAAGTTTTGCATTCCTGTCATATAATCATACAGCTCAGGATTTTCTACAATCGCTCCAATTTGTTCTAGCGCCTTTTCACGCTCCGTGCGAATACTGTGTCCCCAAATTGTAATATTGCCTTCTGTCATTGAAATAAGACCTGTCATCATACGGATCGTCGTTGTCTTACCACTACCGTTCGGTCCAAGGAACCCGTATACTTCTCCCTCGCGAACCTCAAATGATAGACCACGAATAATTTCTGTTCCACCGATTTTTTTTCGTACATTTTCTAATTTTACTACTACGTTTCCCAATGATGATTCCTCCTTTAGACTTCTAGTTTTTTATCGATGATATAAGCAATTACATATACTATTAGGGCACTAACAATTACCATAAAACTTATATTAAAAATATTTAATCCATTTTCTTGAAACATATCAATAAACAGACTTTTACTTTCACTACGATATTCTACTCTTCGCAATCCTTGGAAAGCTGGAGCTAATTTTCCTAGCAATGTTGTTACTAAAGTAATCGCTATACTTACTATTAGAGAAATAATGACAATCAGTATATTTTGTATCTTCTTCTTCTTAGTAAACAATTTAACGAGAGTAACTACTAATAAAATTTGTAACATCGCAAATAAAAACTCAAACAAATCACTCATTGTATATATTAAATTATTTATTATACCTGCTTGCATAATCTCTTGTGCATCTATATATACATACGTCGTAGGAAATGCTAATACATAACCTACATAAAAAAGAATTCCACATATTCCATACCATATAGCCATTGCAATACAAAAGAAAATCAGGATAGAAAAAACATATTGTTTCCCAGATATCGCTGTAACCCGTAACAATGGATTTGTTAGTAAACGTGAACACGACTTCATCGTTTGTAAAAACATATACAACACATAAAACATGAAAATAATAATAACAAATCCGAATATCGCCTCTTGTTTCACAACAGCTGTCTCACTCTTTTTTACAATCATTTGTGAAAATAAAATCGCTTCAATTAACACAAAAATTAAAAAAGTAACAATATATTTTTTCTTATTTACATTCCATAAATAAGAAAGTAACGGCTTCACTTACTGAACACCTCCTTAAACAATTCATGAACTGCTTTTCCTCTCTGAAAACGGAGGTCTTCTACATTCTCATATAGTACAATTTCTCCATCTTTTAAAAAGATCACTTCATCAAAAATATTTTCAACCTCATTTATTAAATGAGTCGAGATTAGTATTGTACAATCTTCTCTATAAAATTGTAGAATGAGATCCAGTACATGTTCTCTAGAAACAAGATCAATCCCGCCAAGCGGTTCATCCAATACGTATAATTTCGCTTTCCGCGAAAATGTTAAAATAATTTGAAGTTTTTCAACCATCCCTTTTGATAATGCAGTAATTTTTTCTTCTAACGGTATTTTAAATTCAGCGATCGTATCCACCGCTTTTTGAATATCAAATTCTTTATAAAAATCTCGATAGAAAAATAAAGCATCTTTTACAGTCATCCAATCATCAAAGACTGGCTTATCCGACATAAATGAAACGATTTCTTTCGTTTCTAATCCTGCGTTTTTACCGAATATTGTAATTCTACCTTCAGAAGGATACTGCAAACCTGCAATCATTTTCAATAACGTCGTTTTCCCGCTCCCATTATCTCCAACAATCCCTATAATTTTCCCTTCTGTAATCTCTATATTTAATTCACGAATCACTGCTTTTAGTCCATATCTCTTCCATAAGTTTTCTATTTTTAATAGCTCTGTCATTCGCTCTCCTCCCTCTTCTCATGTAATGAAGAACGAAGTATTGAGAGGATTTCGTCTTCTGAAAAACCTAAATTGTCCATTCCATCTATAAAAGAATGAAGTAATTCTTTCGCCATATCCTTGCGCAGCTCCATAATTTTCTCCCCTTCATTCGTTACATATCGTCCCATTCCTCTACGTGTTACAACAACGCCATCACGTTCTAGTTCTTGGAATGTGCGCTGAATCGTATTTGGATTTACTTGCAATTCACTCGCTAATTCACGTACGGAGAGAATTTTATCACCAGGCAATAAATGTCCTGTTACAATTTCTTTTTTTATGTATTCCATTACTTGAATATAAATGGGTGTATTTGGAGAAAACTCGATTTTCATTTCTCCCCTCCTTTTGTATCAGTGTACTAGTTAAATAATACACTGATACAAAAAGTTTGTAAATACCCATTTAATTACAAAAAGAGTTCTATCCGTTACCCGAATAGAACTCTTTAAATAGAAATCGCTATATAAAAATAATAGTGTTATGTAAACAAAACCATAAAAAAAAGCTGTCTTATCAATGTGAATAAGACAGCTTTTCTTTATGATCATATATTAAAAATTAAACACAAAGTCATCGTCAGATAACTTTTCAACGTTCGTTGCTTTTACGTAACCATTTCCTTTTACAGAGAAGAAATCATGGTTTTTCGTGTCCGTACGTAAACCATTTAAAACGATTGGGTTAATTTCTTCTTCTTCAAACTTCGGCTCAAGTCCTAAGTTCATAAGTCCTTTATTCGCATTGTAACGAACGAAACGATTTACATCTTCTACAAGACCGATAGAAGTGTAAATTTCTTCTGTATATGCCATTTCGATTTCATATAGTTCCATTAATAACTCTTGCGTTTCCTTTTGCACTTCTTGTTGATCCTCTGCAGAAAGTTCTGCGAAGATTTGTTGTGCTAAAATACCAACGAATACGCCGTGAATTGACTCATCACGAATTATTAAGTTAATAATCTCACCACTTGCCGTAAGCTTACCTTGACCAGCTAAGTAAAGTGGATAGAAGAATCCACTATAGAATAAGTAACTTTCTAAGAACACACTTGCTACCATTGCCATGTATAACTCTTTTTTCGCTACTTCAGGCTTTAATAAACGACGGTAGTAACTCGTAACAATACCAGCCTTTTTCTCAAGTAATGGATGGTTATCTACCCATTCAAAAATATCATCAATTTCTTCTTCAGTAGCTAACGTTGTGAAAATATGACTGTAACTCTTCGCATGTACTTCTTCCATAGCACCCATGAAAGCTAATACACTTTTCGCTTGTAAATTTTCAAGATGAACAAGTACAAGAGGCATCCCTTCGCCACCTTGTTTCGTATCTAAAAGTGTTAAACCACCTAATACACGCTTATAAGCAATTTGCTCTTCTTTTGATAATTGCACCCAAGTATTTTTGTCAGAAGACACTGCGATTTCTTCTTCTGTCCAAAACTGAGCGATGTTTTGCTTCCAAAACATTAAACTAAAATCATCTTCTTTTTTGTTCCAGTTTACCGCACGCATTAAATCGCCCCTTCTCTAAATAAACATGAAAAATTGATAACTAAGCATGAGCAGGGTTCAGAAAAGCCCTGCTCATAATGTCTTACTTTTTATATTAAACGGTACAAGCCACGCACTCTTCCACGCTTAACTTACGTGTTCTCGTATAATACAGACTCTTTAAACCTTTTTTATGTGCATAAATGTAGTAACGTGCTAATTCACGTGTTGAAATATCACTATTAACGTAAAGAATTGTACTAATTCCTTGGTCAATATGTTCTTGAATTTCTGCGATTAAATCAATTAATTTAAACTGATTCATATCGTAAGAAGATTTATAGTACCAGAACGTATCTTTTGATAAATACGGCATTGGATAGTATGTTGTCGCATTCGCATACGTTCTTGATTCGATTTGACTTACGATCGGCATTACGCTTGAAGTTGCATTTTGTACGTAACTAATAGATTGTGTAGGAGCAATAGCAAGACGATATGAGTTATATAAACCATTCTTCTGCACTTGCTCTTTTAAACTTGTCCAATCTTCTTTTGTCGGAATATGAATTCCTTCAAATAGTTGCTGAACTTTTTCAGTTACTGGGCTGTAATCTGTCGTCTCATACTTTTCAAAGTATGTGCCGTTCGCATAATCAGATTTATCAAAGTCTTTAAATGTCTCGCCTTTTTCTTTAGCGATTTCCATACTTTTCTCAATAGAGTAGTAATTTAGCATCATAAAGAATGTACGAGCGAACTCTTTCGCTTCTGCACTTTCATAAGCGATTTTATTTTTTGCTAAATATCCGTGTAAGTTCATTGCACCAAGTCCAACTGAATGAAGCTCATCATTTGCTTTTTTTACAGTTGGTGCATTCGGAATAATCGTCATATCAGAAACAGCTGTTAAAGCTTCCATTCCCGCATGAACTGCTTCACGAATTTCTTTATTTTCCATTACATTTACGATATTTAACGACCCTAAGTTACAGTTAATATCACGACGGATAATGTCATCTGTACCGTAATCGTTAATTTCAGAAGTTTCTTGAAGCTGGAAGATTTCTGTACATAAGTTCGACATCTTCACAGTTCCAATATCCTTCAGTGGATGTTGGTTATTTGCATTTGATTTAAACATTAAGTATGGATAACCAGACTCAAGCTGAATCATAGCGATTTTAATAAGCATATCACGCGCACTAATATCTAGCGGCTTCTTCTTCACTTTCGGATTGCTCATTAATTCATCGTACATTTCATCAATGTCAATATCATCTAAATGCTTTCCGTATTCTTTATACACCGTATAAGGCGCGAAAACATGGAAAGGTTCGTTTTTCTCAGCAAGTTCAAAGAACTTACTTGGAACGATAATTCCGATTGATAGAGACTGAATACGGCTCTTCTCATCGGCATTTATTTTTTTTGTATCAAGGAATTCAATAATATCCCAATGGAAAATGTTTAAATATACTGCGCCCGCACCTTTTCGTTGGCCAAGTTGATTCGCATATGAAAACGAATCTTCAAGCAATTTCATAACAGGTACTACACCACTTGCAGCGTTATCAATACCTTTAATTTGCTCACCACGTGCGCGTAGCTTAGATAAGTTTAAAGCTACTCCACCGCCAATTTTCGATAATTGCATCGCCGTATTAATGTTAAAGCCGATTGAATTTAAGCTATCATCCATCTCTAACAAGAAACAAGACACCATTTCTCCTCTTCTGCTTCTTCCCGCATTTAAAAAGGTTGGTGTCGCTGGTTGATAGTTTTGTTTTACAATCATGCTTGCGAATTGTGTTGCCTTCGCAACATCACCGCGTCCTAAGTATAATGACACAATTGCTACACGATCTTCATAGCTTTCTAAGTATTGTTTTTGATCATTTGTTTTTAAAGCATAATCTTTGTAGAACTTAGATGCTGCCATATAAGATTGGAACTCGAAGTTTTCACCATAAGCGATGTTATATACCTCTTCTACTTCCTCCAAGCTATACTCGTCCAGAACGTTGTAATAGTAATCATGTTCTTTCATATACTCCATTCGCTCTGCCACGCTATTAAAATGAACGGTATTCTCTCTAGCTTCTTCCATAAAGACTTCTAATGCCTCTTTATCTTTATGAAGCTGATAAAAACCGTCCTGCATTTGCGTGATTTCGTTATTCAGTTCAATGTGTCGCAATCTCCCGCACCCTTTCCTTGAAATATTCTACGTCTTTATTTGTTCCAGATAACTCGAATTTTGATACAATAGGTACTTCATATCTGGATGAAATTTTGTCTGCACTTGCACCGAACATGTCTCCCCAGTTACGATTGCCACTTGCAGATACGCCTTTTAATTTGTCATTATTGCGTTCTAAAAAGTCTAAAACACGTTCTGGTACATTGCCAAAACCTGTTGTATACGTAATTAAAATAAAGTCTTCATCTATTACTAGATCTTCATCAATTTGAACGGCCGGCATATTTAATTTGTGAATGAAACGCTTCACGTTTCCTGTCATAGAATCATATGCAACTAACATTTCCGACCCTCCCTCTCCAATCTATATTCTCTGTATGTCGTTTCTTGATTTCTCTATATATTGTATTACGTTTCAAAATAAGACACAAGATGTATGTATAAATTCTTTCTTTTTTTAACTTTTACTTTTCGACATGACAGTCGATTTTTTTCAATACAATGACTATGAAACAACATTCTAAAACTCATGTCAATAAAGTGCTTTTTAAAAAAGTTGTCAACGAATTTAACCTTATTTTTAAAAAAGCCACCAATATTTTTTGTCATAAAACGGCAAATGCTGGAGGAATATATTTCTCCAGCATCACGCAAAAAAGAACAGATATTAAACGATAATCTGTTCTAAAAAACGATTACATTTATCAATTTTAATTTATTAAATATTATACATATATTTTCGGTTCTCGTTACATACTGAAAGATAACTATTATAGAAAAAGATTATTATTATTATGGAACTTCAATTTATTTATGAAAAGATTATTCAGAGTGCTCAATACGCAAAATATCTTTTACAAATATATGGTGTGGATTCTCATCTTTATCAAGCATTGTACATACAGGAGCTTCTTCATCAAAATATACAATCATTCCTTCTACGTACTGATATGTATGTTGAACTTGTACAGTTACTTTAATTTCTATCGCTTCTTCATATGCTCTTTTTATTTTCTGAAGCATTTTTGCTGAACATTTCCGTTTCTCTGGATACATAACCATTCCCATAAATCTATTGCCGGCTCTATCTTTCCACATATAATCCCAATGTGGTAAAATGCCTTGTTTAAAATCGCCCATAATTCTCCTCTCCTTTATCTTCTATTTATGAACGTGGTGTTTCTGAATATGTATAAATTACCTGTCCACCGCGCTGTGCGTTTCCAATAATATGTTTAAAATCTTCTCGATTTACAACAACTTCTCTGAACGTATAAAATACATCTTTCGTTGCAATATACTCCTTTATTTCACCATTCTTCAGCTGATCCAAAATTGTATTTGCTAATTGTTTATCCATGTATTTCACCTCTATGCAATATTCTATTCTATCGTATCTTTGATAGGTCAACAACTGTAAAATTATCCCGCTATTTGCGAGCAGTAAGACTCCCACTCAAAATTCGGCTGAAGCAAAGAAGTTAAGTGGGAGTCGGGCCGCCCGTAAACGCCCGATTGGTGAGGTCTAATAATCAGTGGGGGATGAACAAAACCCCCACTGATTAAAGTTTCACTTTATCCCGTTGCTATGCCGTAATTTTATTTTCATTATTTCACAAACGATATCTCTTTACTATATGTCCACTAAATATCATATACTAACATAGCTACTTGTCTATATCAAACATTTCGACATTCAATCATACAAAACTCCATACCACTATGCTACAATATATAAATAGAACTAGGAGGGATACTATGATTCGGAAAGCAAAAAAGACAGATGCAAAGGCGATAGCTCCTTTATTGTATAACGCTCTGCACGAAATTGCTGAAAAAATCACTGGTAGCACAGTTGAGGCAGAAGTATTACTAGGACTAGAAACATGGTTCTCAAAAGAGACCAATCGACTGAGCTACGAAAACTGTTTTGTATATGAACAAGACGGGACTGCAGTCGGAATTATCGTCGCTTATCACGGTAGTGAAGCAACAATACTTGACACACCAATTGTACATCACTTAAGAGAATTACATAAAGATGAATCCATTACGTTAGAAAAAGAAGCTGAGCTTGATGAGTATTACATTGATACATTATCAGTTTCAAGTGCATACGGCGGAAAAGGCATCGGTTCTCAATTAATTGAAGCTGCTGAAATTCATGCAACTGAAAAAGCGCATGAAAAAATCGCCTTACTTGTTAATTTAGAAAATACACGTGCTTTTTCATTATACGAAAAGCTAGGTTACAAAAAAGATCAAATTGTTATGCTTGTGGGTGAACCTTACGCCCATCTTGTAAAATCATTAAACATCAAAATTTCTATATCTTAAAAAGAAAGCACACGACTTTTTATATAAATCGTGTGCTTTTATGTTAAATTCGTATTTAATACATTTCCATTCATCGCCTCATGAAATGTATATGTTGTACATCCCCATGGCTTCCTATGTAAAATAGGAGAGCCAGACCAACCCATTGCCATCAACTCAGTCCCAATCATCGCATTAAAATAATTATGACCTACAAGAGCAATTCGGCCATGCACGAGGGCATAACGGTGTAATATATGAGCCGCTTGCCTTGCTCTCTCTCTTACTTCCTTGTAAGACTCAACATCTTTACGATAACCAAGTATCCATAATGTGCGCCCAATCAACATCCATACATTAGGTTTACATTTCAACCATTTCGGAGCATGAAAACTCGTTGGAACCTCGGCTTCCCTAAAAAGAGAATTTTGCACAAAAGATAAGGAATCTGTTAATTCGGCTGCTGATTGCACAGCACACCTTTGATCACTCGTTACGACCAATTTTGCTGCTTCCATCGCTTCAATTGTTTCCATTGGTATAGGAGCTTTTGTTGTTATAGTATGTAAGTCATATCGTTTCATCCATTCATGAAATGAAGTAACCGTCATTGGTTCCATAGTACCATCTAAGCGACCATGACGAATAAAAGAAATCCTCATTCTTTCCACTCTCCATTCATCACTTACGAACTCTATTATGTACTATTTCTTATTGCCATCATACCATGCGTAAAAAGAAAGTTATACATTATTACATATCCCCACCACTATCATGTGTTATCGATACGTGCACACCATCCAATCCGTCAAAATATGTAGTTGTTTCATGATGCCGAATTTTCTTCAACTGTATAGAAGAAAATAAAAATAATATAATCGCTATAAAGCTCCCCACAATTTCAAACATCATTTTACCGCCCCTAATTTAGTAAGTCATTGTATATTTTCATTATACTCCTATATAAAGATATAATTATTTTCAACATACATCTCCTAACAACGTGTGTTTTCGTATATTTCTTTATAAAAAGTGAATATTTTTTGACTTTTTACTTTGAAAACATTTACAAAACAGGAAACATAGTTCAAAATAAAGGAAACTAAAAAATCCCAAATTATTCTTTTTTGGAAAAACTGTAACAAGGAGAGTTGCTTATGCAGATCGCAGAAACTGGAGATATCATCGAATTTAAAGGTGGCATGCAAGGCCGTGTTCAAAAAGTAAATCAAAACTCTGTTATTGTTGATATAACAATTATGGAGAATTTTAGAGAACTAGATATGGAACCTCTTACAGTTGTAAGTCATAAAAACTATACTGTCATTAACCAAAATGCATAATATAATAGAAAGAAAGGGCCTGTATACTATACAGGCCCTTTCTTTCTATTAACGATTATCAATTGTTTCCGGATATAGATCGTGGTTCATCATACGATAGTCTGCCATTTGTTCATACTTCGTTCCTGGGCGACCATAGTTGCAGTACGGATCAATTGAAATACCACCACGTGGTGTAAATTTCCCCCATACTTCAATATAACGTGGATCCATTAATTTAATTAAATCATTCATAATTACGTTCATGCAATCTTCGTGGAAATCACCATGATTACGGAAACTAAATAAATATAACTTTAAAGATTTACTCTCTACCATTCTTTGCTCTGGAATGTAGCTAATATAAATTGTTGCAAAGTCTGGTTGTCCTGTTTTCGGACATAAGCTTGTAAATTCAGGACAGTTGAATTTTACAAAATAATCACGGTTTGGATGATTATTATCAAATACCTCTAAAATTTCTGGGCTATATTCAAATAAATATTTTGTATTTTGATTTCCTAGTAATGTTACATCTTTTAAATCTGCATCTAATCTTCCTGCCATTTTAAACATCCCTTCTCGTTATACGCCGCGTTTATTTCCCCATACTAACGCATGAAGCTGAGGCAATACTTTCGCATCATTCATTTCTTTACAATTTACAGCTTTATCAATCAGCCACTCATACTTATCTAATAATTTTTTAATAAGCATTGCATCATCCACTGTTTTCGTATCATCGTTCCCTACTTGTAAGAAGAATGGTACATCCGGATAACGTTCGTGCATCTTAACTGCATATTCAAAGTCATAATCATCAAATACTACTACTTTTAAGCTAATATCTTTTCCTGCTAGTTTCTGAATAACAGAATCTAACTTCTGAAAATCTGTTTTCATTGCCGAACTTGGTGGTTTTGGAGAAATCGTTACCTCATCGATTTGAAGTAACCAATCTTGCCATTTACTCCCTTGCGTTTCGATTGCCGTTCGCATTCCATTCTCTTTTAATATAGAAAGAAGAAACTCAATATTTTTCAGCAATGCCGGATTTCCGCCTGAAATCGTAACATGAGAAAAATTTTCTCCTCCAATTGCAACAAGCTCATGCCAAATATCTTCCGCTGCCATCTGTCTAATTTGATCTTTAGCCGATCCATCCCACGTAAAAGCAGAATCACACCAAGCGCAGCTATAATCACAGCCAGCTGTACGGATAAACATTGTCTTTTGTCCTACAACCATTCCTTCACCTTGAATAGTCGGACCGAATATTTCCAAAACAGGGATTTTACTCATCGAGCATCCACTCCCGTCTTACTTCCGCATAACTAGTCGGCGTCTCAAATAGACGAACAAATTCAACACGAGCTCCTTTATATTCGTTCGCACGATTATCTTTTGTTAATGCTTCTGCCATCTTTTCATAAATCCAAACGACCATATTTTCAGCAGTCGTATTCATTGCAGGTAACGTTTCATTTAAATAACGATGATCTAAATAAATTTCTATTTCATTTTTCCAAATTTCTTTTATATCTCCAAAGTCAATTGCAAGGCCTATTTCATTTACATATCCACTAATCCCAAATACAACTTTATATGTGTGACCATGTAAGTTTTTACATTTCCCTTCATAGCAGTGTAAATGGTGTGCTGCATCAAATGTAAATTCCTTGCTGACCATTACTCTTTTATTATGATATTTAAGTTGTTTACGCTGAATATCCTTGTCCATTTTTTGCAAATTTTCTACGATGCGAAATCCAAAGAAATTATCCATTAGTTGCTCGCTCCTTCGCGTTCTTGTAAGTACGTATCTAATCCTGATTTACGAAGTTGACATGCTGGACATTCACCGCAACCGTCACCAATGATTCCGTTATAACATGTTAATGTTTTTTCTCTAACAAACTCAAATGCACCAAGTTCATCAGATAATTTCCATGTCTCTGCTTTATCAATCCACATAAGTGGTGTATGAATGACAAACGGATAATCCATAGATAAATTTAATGTAACGTTTAACGATTTCACAAACACGTCACGGCAATCTGGATAACCACTAAAATCAGTTTCACATACACCTGTTACAATATGACGTGCTCCAACTTGTTTTGCTAATACAGCAGCGAATGATAAGAATAGTAAATTGCGTCCATCTACAAATGTTGATGGTAATTCACCTTCTTCATGTGTAATCTCCATATCCGTTCTCGTTAACGCATTTGGAGCAAGTTGATTTAATAGACTCATATCTAGTACCGTATGTTTAATTCCTAGCTCTTTCGCAATTTCCGTTGCACAATCAATTTCTAATTTATGACGTTGATTGTAATTAAACGTTACAGCTTCCACTTCTGCAAACTGCTGCATTGCCCAAAATAAACATGTTGTACTATCTTGTCCACCACTAAAAACAACAACTGCTTTTTCTTTTTTCATTTCACTCATTCTCCTTCTCTACTACGAATAAGAAGAAAGAACGTTCTTGAACTGTCACAATAAAAAAACAAAACAATACCTCAGGATATTGTTGTTTCCATAGTTTTTTATAGAGGGAGTTCGCGAACCTCTCCCATGCAGTGCACGGAATTTCTTCTTTCATTGACAAAGTTTATTGTAACATATTGTATACTACCAGAAAAAATTTCTGATTTTTCCGCTATTTATTATTTCATTTCTTTCATTTTATAGTATGATTAATTTAATGCGAGACGAGAGGAGGCATCCCACTGAAACTCTTTATTATTTATCTCTTTTTAAATATATTATCTATCCTTGTTACAATGCTTGTATATCATTTATTTTGGAATCAAAGAGGGAAACGTTCTCCTAAATTAAATTCAGCTATATTTATTGTGTTATGTTGCATTGCTACCATACTATGCATCACTTTCGCTGCAGAAACAAATTATGGATTTCAATTTGATATGCGTCATATCGTATTAATTGTCGGTACATTAACTGGAGGTCCGATTGCTGGTGCTTCTATCTTAACCGTATTAAACATATACCGCTTCTTATTAGGAGGAGTAGGTGTTTTCCCATCCCTTATCGCTTCGGTTCTCCTATTTATTGTTCTACTATTAACATACAAACTGTTTAACCGAAGTTCTAATCGTATAAAAATAACACTCGCTATCTTTTACAGTCTCATATTCGGATTTGGCTGGATACCATTTTTCCTTGCAGAGGTTACAAATAAAGCTGATTATATACCGCATATTATCGTATACGAAATATGTACAATAATTGGAACAATCCTTATTTTATATTTGCTACACATATTGCAAACGCAAGTTCGTCTCCAAAATGAACTTATGAATGCTGAAAAATTTCATTTAATCGGTGAAATGGCAGCTTCTATCTCTCATGAAATTCGCAATCCCTTAACTTCAACGAAAGGATTTTTGCAACTTTTACAGTCAGATACATGTTCGGAGAAAGAACGAAAATTATATATCGACATAGCCATTAATGGTATCGAACAAGCAAATCATGTTCTTACAGACTACTTAACTTTTGCAAAACCGAGTATTGAAAAAGAACAACAATTACAAGTAGAAGAAGAATTACTTCATGCGTTATCTTTAATTACACCTCTCGCCAATTTAACAAATGTTCGTATACATTACATAAAACAAAGTACATCTTTCTTTATAGCTGGTGAAAAGCAAAAGCTGAACCAATGCTTATTAAATATTTTTAAAAACTGTATTGAGGCAATGCCTAACGGCGGTGACCTTATTCTTACATTAGTTCCAGACCATAAACATATCCAATTATATATAAAAGATACAGGCGTTGGTATGGATCAAGAACAAGTAAAACGACTCGGGTCACCTTTCTACTCGACGAAAGAAAAAGGGACCGGACTCGGAATGATGGTCGTCTTCAGTGTCATTCAAGCAATGAATGGAAAGGTTGATATTATTAGTGAAAAAGGAACAGGTACAACATTTTTATTAACTTTCCCAATCATACAAAAAACGTGATGAAGTTCATCACGTTTTTTCTGTTCCTTCAACTAATTCTGCAAAAGTTTTCACTTTTCCATGTGGTTTTTGATTTTCTTTCCGAGCTTTCCAAGCGCGCTCTTCTTCTCGCTTCTTCTTCGCCATATTCTGTTCAACTCCTTCTAACTCTTTCACCAAGTATTATTCCAAAGTAAGACAGGAAACTATGCATAGTTTTTTCTACCCTTTTTGATTATTTACCATACATTCACCGGCTTTTGAAGTGAGCTACGCACAAAAAAAGAAGCAGGAAGATCCCCCGCCCCTCTCATCTTACCGTTGTAGTATTGCATGTTTCGCCTCTTTTAACTGCGTAAGATGTCTTTGTTCATGCAAATCAAGAAATTGAACCCACTGATACAAATTCAAATCATTAAAAATAGGATGCTTTAATCCATTTTCAAATAATTCGTTTTCATCTATGACACTATGAAGCGCATTTAATAGTTCTTGTCGTGAATGTTCTAGTAATTGAATTCCTTGTTGTTTTTTCATTAAAGTTTCTGTTGGTTTCATTTGCTGAGGAGCTTCTCGTTTATGTGTGCGATCAAGCATAAGTTGGAGGTCTTTAAATGGAGCCAGTTTTCTTTCTTTCTTTTGTAAAGCATATACAAGGGCAGATGTGACAGATTGTTCAACTAAATGCAAGTGATGCAAAATTTGAATAATACTCCATTTATCACGTCGTGGCTTTACATTCACTTCTGTATCATTTAACATTTCAATTTCTGATAATAGCGTGCTTCGAGTAGACTGTAATGAGTTTACCAAACTTTCTAAACTCACATCCATATTAGATTGAAGCATACTTCTTTCCCCCCTTTTTGTTGGTTAAAAGAGGTGTTCCTTATTCGAAACACCTCTTTGACAATTCTGAATTTTCTTTTATTATCTCATCATTTTCCCATTATGTCGATGTTAAACATGTGAAAAAAGCGCATGTTTTTTTACAATTTTGTGTCGTCAATCGCATGTAACCATGCTTCAATTTCTGTAATAACATTTTTTACACAGCCTTCAGCAAATGGTGATGTTAAATTTGCAACTTCTACTAATTCCAAGAACGATTTACTTCCTCCTTGTTGACAAAGGTTCACATAATCTTCCCACGCCTCTTGTCTATTATCTCTTGCACGTTTCCAAAATTGTAGTGCACAAATTTGAGCAAGCGTGTAATCAATATAATAGAAAGGCGAACTATAAATATGACCTTGACGTTGCCAGAAACCACCACGCTCTAAATAATCGTTATCCTCATAATCACGATGTGGTAAATACTTCTTCTCTATATTACGCCATGCTGTCTTACGCTCTTCTGGTGATGCTTCAGGGTTTTCATATACATAATGTTGATATTCATCAACAGATACACCATAAGGTAAAAACAGAAGTGCTGAACTTAAGTGAGAGAAGTAATATTTATCTGCATCTTCTTCAAAGAACAACTTCATCCATGGCCATGTAAAGAATTCCATACTCATAGAGTGAATTTCACATGCTTCATATGTTGGCCAATTATATTCTGGAATTTCAAATTTACGACTTTCATATACTTGAAAAGCATGACCCGCTTCATGTGTTAATACGTCAATGTCACCGGATGTGCCATTAAAGTTTGAAAAAATAAATGGTGCTTTATAATTCTCGATATATGTACAATATCCACCACCAGCTTTTCCTTTTTTTGCAACTAAATCTAATAAATCATTATCTAGCATAAAATTGAAAAACTCATCTGTTTCAGCCGATAACTCTTTATACATCGTTTTCCCATGATTAACAATCCAATCTGCATCTCCTTTTGGAGTTGGATTACCTGTAGCAAACTCAAAGTTTTCATCGTAATATGCTAACTTCTCTACACCGATACGTGCTTGTTGTCTCTTTCTTAATTCCGTCGTAACTGGAACGATATAATCAAGTACTTGCTGACGATAATTCGCCACCATTTCCGCATTATAATCTGTACGGTACATTCTTGCATATCCGAGTTCAACAAAGTTTTTGAAACCTAAAGATTTTGCAATTTGCGTTCTCACTTTAACAAGCTCATCATAAATACGATCTAGTTCTTCCTCATTCTCAGCTAAAAATCCGTAGTATGCTTCACTTGCTGCTTTACGTTCGCTTCTTTCTTTCCCTTGCATAAATGGAATAAGCTGTGATAACGTTCTTTCTTCTCCTGCAAAGTCAATTTTTGCAGATGCTAATAACTGTGTATATTGTGAAGACAATTTATTCTCTAATTGTAAATCTTTCACAACTTCATCTGAATATGTTTTTAAATCGCATTCTGCTAGAGCAAATAATTGCCTTCCATAATATCCCTCTAACTCTTCACGGAATGGAGAATTAATTAACGCTTTATAATACTTTGTACCATATCCTTGTACAACTGGAGAAAATTCATCAAAGAAATCCTGCTCTTCCTTATAAAAAACATCTGTCGTATCAACAGAATGACGAATGTAACAAAGGTTCCCCATTGTACCAAAGTCATTACGAATTTCGTTAATTAAATTGATGACTTGTTTTTGTTCTTCTACCGTTTTTGCGTTATCAAACTTCTCTAAAGCAACAGTAAATTTCTCTTTTAACTCTTCAATATTTGGCCGTTTATATTCATAATCTTTAAATGACATGAATGAGCCTCCTCTCCATTATATGCATCATTACTATAATTCAATGCTTCCTTATAAATCTCCTCTTATTTTCCAGCGAAATGAGGCAGATGCTACCATGGTTATATGTAAACAAAAAAGCCTTGGATTTCTTTATCCAAAGCTCCTTTGGAACATATTATTATTTTTCATACTGTCCAATTTTTTTCAATAGATCGAGTAATTCATCTTTTTCTTCTTTCGTTAACATTTCAAAAGACTGATGTATAACTTGCTCATGCCCTGGAAAAATAGAAGCAATAAACTTCTCCCCAGACTCAGTTAATTGCGCATAAATAACACGTCTGTCATTCGGGCACGGGATTCTCTTGACTAATCCTTTTTTTTCTAGCTTATCTACAACATATGTAATACTGCCACTAGCTATTAAAATACGCTCACCGATTTGTTGAAGTGGTTGGCCCCCTTTATGATATAGTAGTTCTAATACAGCAAACTCTGTTGGATTTAATCCGTTACTTTGTATGGATTTATTTGTAATATCCATAACAGAACGATGTACACGGGATAATGCAATAAATACTTTTAAAGATTGAGAAATATCTTCTCGTTCATTATTTGATGTCATACAGCTTTCAACCCTTCACTTAAATTCTCCGCAACAAAAAGAAAAGCAACGTAGCACCTCATTACAACTACCGAATGAATAGTCACCCATCCCTTTCCCTAATGTAATGCAAATGATTCTTGAATAAAAACATGACAATTTTAACATAGTTTATATATAATGATAATAAAAAAAGAAGGAGTACCAAATTTGAAAGTCAAATTACAAAGCATAGTTTTTTACATACTGCTTGTTATACTGCCAACAATAGGAATCGGTGCCACATTTTTTTCGTATCACACCTATCAAATGAACGAGAAAAACAAACAATCTGCTCACACTGTTCTCTTTTTATATAGAGACTATTTAGACCATCACCTCGGTGAAGCTATATCAGCCTTAGAAATGCTCGCAAAAGTCGTAGGGACCGAAACCGGAAACATCAATGGGATTAAACAGATTGTATATGATACGGATGGGAATGATGAACGTTTTTCCGGTTTATATTACGCTACAACAGATGGGATAATTACAATCGCATCGCAACAAGGCGAATCGCCGCCTATTGACGTTTCTGACCGCCAATATATCCAAGATGCATTGCAATCTAAGAAAACAACTGTATCATCAGTTATTACGGATCGCGTTCTTGGACATCAAGCTATTATAATTGCCTCACCAATATTTAATAGACAAAAGGAACTCTCCGGGTTATTATTAGCAAGTTTACGCTTTGACTACATTTCATCCTCTTTAAATGCTATTAAACCACAATATCATTTCGAAGTGACTGATAAACATGATGTAGTTTTTCTAACTGATGATAATAATGAAACAAGAAATGAGCATCCTAGCATGCTTACTACCCCACTCCAAAGATTAAATTGGAAGGTCTCTGTTGCTCCGTTACCTATTGATCAACAAACTTTATACCAGTTAGTTTCAATTGAATGTATAGCTACTTTATTTTTATTGTCTATTATATTTTTACTTGCTCAATATATGTTGTTAAAACGTCAAACAAAACTAGAAAGACAACAAAATGAACTACAAAAAATTGAATTGGTTGGAACTTTCGCAGCTAGTACAGCCCATGAAATCCGTAATCCCCTTACCGGAATTAAAGGACTCGTCGCACTATTAAAAGAGAAATATAAAGAAGAGCAAGATCAGTTCTACTTTTCCATCATTGAACAAGAAATAGAACGAATTAATGAAATTGTAAGCGAATTTCTTATTCTTGGAAAACCAACTGCCATCATTGAACAAACATATGATGTAAGAACAATTCTAAATGAGGTAGCATTGATTATTCAATCAGAGGCGAATCTACATAACATTGTATTCCATTTACATTTGCCAGATCATCCTGTTCATATTCGGTGCTCAAAAGACCATATGAAACAAGTGGTTTTAAACATTACAAAAAATGCAATTGAAGCCATGACTTCTAGTGATACACTAACCATTGTCGTAACAAACAATGAAACACACGCACAATTGCAAATTACAGATACTGGAAAAGGGATTCCGAAACATATTCAAAAACACCTCTTTCATCCGTTCTTTACTAATAAAGATACTGGAACAGGTCTTGGACTTGTCATATGTAAACGAATTGTAGAGATGTACAATGGGCATATTTTTATTGACAGTATAGAAAACGAAGGAACGACAGTTCATATCGAGATTCCGTTACACATAGTATAATTATCCTTATCCCGAAAGGATAATTATACTTATTTCATAAAACCAGCCACAAGCATTCGCCAAAAATTACTTGATTTCCCTTCATACCCGATTTGAAAAATAGGTACCTTTATAATTGAAAACCATTTCGGTGTTTGTTTTTCTTTATAACGCAGGTACTGTAAAATAAGCTTGTCCAACTCTTGACTAACTTGAATTGTCTCCATACTATTTAACCCACTTGTTAATCCTAATTGAATCATTTCTTCACGTTTCATATGAATATCACGTGAAAGCTTTTCTAATGTGTACTTCCTTTTTACAGTAAACATCCATATCCCCCTTAGTATACTTCCATGCTCTTCACTTCTCCATTAACCTTTTAACCGCTTAATCATATGTAAATTTGAAGAATCAGAAAATTTAACATTTTCTCCCTGTAATTTACAAATCTTTACCCTCACTTTGAGAATTATTACAAATTATTCTATCTTTGTAAATACATTCGCAATAATAGACATTTTTTTCATCTTCTTTTTTTACAAATACCAATTAAATAGCGGATTCTCTATTTTTGACACACTTTTCTTCGACATTTTTTGTTTAATTTATATAAAAACGTAAAACATAATGATGATTGATAAAATAGAAAGGAAATATTTATATGCGCAAATATACGATTGCAGTGCTCATTTTCACTATGTTCTTACCATCCTTCTTGTTTCCGATTCAAGCAAATGCTCATACGAATAAAGTAGCCATTGTCATTGATGACTTCGGCAATAATATGAAGGGAACTGATAAAATGTTATCACTTCCCATTCCACTGACTGTTGCTGTTATGCCTTTTCTTCCTTCCACAAAAGAAGACGCAATAGCAGCCCATAAAAAAGGACACGAAGTTATTATACATATGCCAATGGAACCTATTAAAGGTAAAAAAGAATGGCTTGGACCAAAAGCAATTACAACTGATCTAAGTGATGAAGAAATAAACAATCGACTCGAACAAGCGATTCAAGAAGTACCGCATGCAATTGGAATGAACAATCATATGGGGTCAAAAGTAACAGCGGACGAAAGAATTGTACGACTTATACTTGCAGCTTGTAAAAAGCACGGTTTATTTTATTTAGATAGCAAAACAAACCCTAATAGTGTCGTCCCAAAAATCGGAAAAGAATTAGGAGTGCCTATTATTGAAAACCAACTATTTTTTGATGATGTGTATACAGCAGGACATATTTCAAAACAAGCCCAATTACTCATCAAAAAAATTCAAGAAAAACCCATTATGGTAGCTATCGGACATGTTGGGCCTCCAGGTGAAATTACATCGCGTGTTATAGAAACTTCTATTCCTAAAATTCGCGAGCATGCAGACTTTATTTTTTTATCTGATTTAGCATTATCTCCACCTCCTGTTTCAAAATAAGATTCATTACTCACATTAAAAAAGGTACCAATCTACATATAGCAGATAGGTACCTTCTTTTTAACTTAAATATAATCTACATGACTCACCCTAAAACCTTTTTTCTCTATTTTTTCGATTAATTGCTTTAATTTGTTTTCCTTTAACTCATCTGTTATATTTACAATAACACGGCGAATATATTGATCGCCGTTATCTAGCGTAAACATTCCACCGATATTATATGCTTTTAACAATGTCCCAAGTTCTTTAATCGTTCCTTTACAATCTTGTGTTGCAATTGTTAATATATACCCACCCGTCTGCATACCAAATGAATCTTCAATAACATCAAATACATTAGAATGTGTTAAGATACCGACAAATTCATTATAATCATTTAAAACCGATAAAAACGGTAGACGACGAATAACATAAAATGCTCTGAAGAAAGAATCCTTTTCAAAAATAAATGCAGAGGAGTCTTCCAGCATATCTCCTGCACTTAATTTCTCTAAGCCGCTATTGCACTTCTTTTCTAATAAATCTACTTTATAAATAATCCCCATGAATTTCTTCTCATCTTCTGCTAATACAGGGATTGCTCGAAATCCCGTTTCATTCATAATTTGCAAAGCCTCTTCACCGGAATCGTTCATTTTGCAAAAGGTTACTTGCTGTTTTGGCAGAAAATGATATTTAACTCGCAAAATATGTTCCTCCTTACATGTCAACATGTAATCTATATATAATAAGGAGACCTATATTTTATGAGTGAAATTATTTTTAAAACGCTTTCATTTATTTATTGACTTGTAACAGCATCACAAACTTTTTTATATAACAGAACTTTTCGCACCTTTAATCATTAACAACTTTACGTGATAGTTCATTAAATATTCTATACCCTCTAGCCATTTTTTCGCTTCTTCTGGCGTTTTTCCCCACACGATCATACCATAATTATGAACTAGAACTACTCCTCCACCTTCAATAAAATTCGGAACATTACTTTCTAATAAATCAGCGAATTTTTTTTCATCTTCTACAATTGGAATTGTCATTTCTATTATACCTTCTTTTCCAAAAACACGTTCCACACTGCGTTTATCGAATGTTACTTCTCCTTCTTTTCCATATAACTCTGATATTAAATGACTATCTACAGTCTGCACTTGTAAAATACATTCTGCACTACTTTTTTTATAAATATCCGCATGCATAAATGACTCAGCAGCTGGTTTTTCTTCATTTTCAAAGACTGGCTCACACATGCAATTTACGACAATAAAATCTTCCTCTGAAAATAACCCTTTATCTCTTCCCTCGACATTCACTAAAAAAGTTAATGGCTCTTTTGACGTACATAACGATAAACTAATCTTTGTACCATAAAACCAATCACGAAGTGCCAATTCAGACTTCACATCTTTTAATTCATTCCATTTCTTCAGAAAAAATAACATTTCGTCACCCCCGGCGTAATATTCATATAAGGTTCGAATCCTTTTTATGTAAAAGGAATATTTTTTGATTATTCTAAAAATTTAATTGAATTATCACATGAGAATGCTTTTTTGTCAATATGGTTTCACAGCTCTTCTATAAAATGGGCCATTCATATACTTATTGTCCTCTTCATTTCGTACATAAAAAATACGTTATTCTTCTTATTTAAAGAATAACGTATTTTTCTTATTTTTTATTTCATTATTGCGTTATACAAAAACTGCGCATACTGTTCACGTGTTACGAAGTCATCACCTAAAAAGTTTCCTTTCCCATCGCCTTTTGATATATCATTGTCCGCTAAAGCTTTCACATATCCTTCTGCCCAATGACCCTTTGGTACATCTTTAAAGCCCTCTACACTATTTTTATTTTCCTTTAACTGGAATACTTTTTGTAGTACTACTGACATTTCATATCGAGTTAATACTCCATCTGGACGGAACGTACCATTACCATCGCCCGTCATAATTCCGGCTTGTGTAACTGCCTCAATAGCCCCTTCATACATATTTCCTCTCGTATCTGTGAACTTCGTTTTCTGTTCTACATTTTGCTCCAACTTCAAGTACTTTTGTATTAAAACTGCTACTTGACCACGAGTAATGTTGTCACCAAATCCAAATTGTCCATTTCCATAACCTACAAATAACTTTTCTTTCGCTAAATGATTAATTGCTTTCTCTGACCAATGGCCCTTTGGTACATCTTTAAATTCTATTACTTCTTCGGCTACTTTTTCATTTACAACATTTTGAATCACAGAACCAGTAAAGAAAATTCCTGTATCCGCAAATGGGTCTTTCACACCAAATTCATATACTTTCTCACCTGGTGTACTCCACTTCACTGCATCGTTACTATACGTACCACCTTCACTCCTCAAACGAATTTTTGTAGAGATTTTACCATCTTTTTCGTATACTGGTACTTTCACTTCTTTATTTATTTCTGTTTCCTCTAAAAATACTTTTTGATTTTGAACATTGATGTAAGCTGTTTTACTTAGCTCTATAACTGGTCGAACATCACGGATTTCATTTGCAACAAAACTTAGAAATACTAACTTTTTCAAATTGCTAGCTGGTGTTAAGTCTGAAATATAATTTGCTTCTAAATCAAGTTTTTGTAAGTTTACTAGACTTGATAAAGGAGTAATATCCTTTATCTCATTGTTAGGTAAGTTTAAAACTTTCAACTGTGTCATCTTACTTAGAGGAGTAACATCTTTTATTTCATTTTTCCCAATCCATAACTCTTGTAATTGATTCAATTGATCAATGCCTGATAAATCTTTCACTTTATTACGTGTTAATACTAAATCTTTTAACGGTAACGTATAAAGCGGTGTAATATCTTCAATTTGATTTCCTGCTAAAGATAAGTACGTTACATTTTTCAACTTACTTAACGGAGCAACATTTGAAATTTTATTGTTTGCCACATTCAAGTAATCTAATTGTTCCATTTTCGCTAATGGTGCTACATCCTCAATTTGATTTCCTGCTAAATATAAACTTGTTACATTTTTCATTTCCGTTAGTGGTGCCACGTTCGTAATTTTATTATTACTTAAATCAAGAGATTCTAAATTATCCATCTTAACAAGTGGTGTTACATCTACAATTTCATTAGCGCGTAAAGCCAAATGTTTCAATTGCTTTAAGTTCGTAAAGAATGACGAATCTTTTATCTTCGCATTTGCAACTGTTAAAGACTTTAAATTTGGCATATATTTTAATGCACTATAATCAAGAATCTCATTCGTATTTAAAAACAAGTCTTTTACTTGTAATAATTCCTCTTTCGTAATTGGTGTATCTACATCTTTTCTATTAAATACCTTTTTATTAACAAGTTCTCTTAACTTTTTATCTGTTATCATATTTTGACTGTCGACTTGATCATCTGTTTCCGTATTACCTGAATTAGAATTATCATCTGGGTTTTCAGTTTCTTTGTTGTCTAAAGCCGGATCTACAATTTCAAACTGAACTTGATATTTATGGTCATATCCAATAGCCGGAATAAGTATATGCATTTGCATATTATGCTTCTTCTCAAACTCGCCAATTTCAAATTGAACTACTTTCGTTCCATTTTTCCTCTTATCTTCTGACAAAACTTTCACATCATGAAATACACCAGGTTGGTTTTTATCCTCTATTCTAAGATATTGAAAATAATCGCTATCTTGTACGGTTACAGTAACAATTTTTTTCCCGTCTTCAATCGCTACTTTAGGATTTTTTATGTATTGAGAAACCATAGATGGCTCGTCTTTTTGATCCTTATAAATTTTAATCTCAGTATCATACGTGCGATCACTCGCTGCTGCTACCGACTGGTTTGCTTCAATTTTTATTGCTGCTAATGCTGGAGTAGAATACGCAGCAAATGGAATTGCTAATGTTGTTGCTACTACTAGCGCCTTAATATAATTTTTTTTCAAAATAATATCTCCTATCGTATATAATTATTTAATTGATAAAAATTATCAATTACTCACAAATAAATGATAATGAAACTCATTATCATTGTCAATGAGAATATTACATTAAATTTATATTTTCAAAGAAAAAAAATAAAAAACCCTTTATTCAAAGGGCTTTTTTACTTAATGTATGAAGAATTTCACTTTTTTCCTTCTCATTAATTACACCGATTTTTTGTAAGATATTTGTATACAATACCAGTTTGTTATAAATCCTTTCTGACATATTACCCCTTCTTTCCTCCGACCAACTTTTTTTATATTGGTAAATTATATGAAGGAAGTAAGAAAATGTGTCCATTTCTTGCGTAAATGCAAATCTTTTATCCCTTTATTTGTGGACAATAAGACACCCTCCTAAAAATTAAGCGGATGTCTCGATACTTTCACTTTATTTAGCACACTGTCCATTGAATATTATGCCTTTTGACTTCTTCTTCAAAACTATAAGGCATTTTCTTATCACAAATGACGTGTTGAATACGAGAAAATGCTGCTATTCGATAATTTCCCTTTACACCTACCTTTGTATGATCACATAGAATATATGTTTTTTCCGCTAATTTCATCATCGCTTCTGACAGTTTCGCTTTTTCTAATTCAAAGCTGGAAACTCCAAAACTAGGCAATAACCCATCAATCGAAACGAATGCTTTATGAAAATGAAATTGATGGATTACTTGCTGCGAAATAGATCCCGACACACGTGAATGTTTTGGAGATACTTTCCCGCCTATAAATAAAACTTCACCGTGAAACATCTTTTTATTAATAGAAGAAATTAATTGTGTCGCTACTGGAAAAGAGCTCGTAACAATCGTTAAATTTTTACGATGAACAAGATATGGTACCATTTGAAGCGGTGTACTTCCATCATCAATCGCAATAACATCACCATCTTCCACAAACGTTGCTGCTTTATACCCAATTCTTTTCTTCTCTTCTATATGCAACATCTCTCGTTCTAACATTGGTGCCTCTATCCCAGCTCCCGGAAGTTGAACGGCTCCACCATATACTTTCTTCAATTTTTTTTCACGATCTAATTCTTCTAAATACCGACGAATTGTTTCTGTTGATACAGCAAATTCTCTCGCTAATTCTGAAACCTTCACTTTCCCTTTAAACTCTACCTTTTCAAGAATAGTTCGCTTTCTTTCTTCTCCTACTACAGACATAGCTTCACCCCATTTATATCTATCTCATAAACTTCCTTGCTTATACAAAGTTATAATTTTCTTTGTAAGTAGAAATCTCTTCATGAATATGAATACCACGCTTTTCTAGTTCATCAAAAATCATTTGTGGATTTTCAAAAGCGAATTCAGGAGTAATAACACCAACTTTATTAACTACTCCTTTTGCAATTAACTCTGTAGCGATTCCAAATGGGATTCCAACATTTCTTGTATAAGCTCTTAACTTCTCCCAGCCTACTACAGAACCATCAGATAGCGGATGCGTATGGTATAACACATGTCGCTGTTTTTGATTATTTTTCATACCTACTACCTCTACATGAAGTGCATAACCATAAAGCTCTGTTTCTTGTCCTTCCTTCGATTTTAGTAGATACTTCGAAATGCAATCCATAATACCAATCTCTTTACCATTTATTTCAATCTGATCATTACGCAATATGCCGTAATCATATAAAGCACGTACGAGCTGCATGTTTTGCTGCGGCCAAGTTCCTCTCGTCTCTATCAGTTTGATGCCTTTATCTTCTAGCGCCTTTGCTAACGTAATCGTTTCAGAATGCGGAATGATATACTGCGTTGTTTTACCATAAGGCGCTGGCAATTCAATTTCTCTCGGGCGCGCAAACGGAGGTACTTGCTTAAACTCACCATCTTCATACACTGTACGCGATGGTAAATGTGGATCATATTCATATGTCGTTGTTTCTGTAATTGATGCAGAAAAAGCAATTGGACGATACGAACCGTGGCTTACACGAACAGACTCCACCGTATCTAACTGATTTGCTGCATGCATGGCCATCATTTGCGTTACACCTGGCGTCATACCAAATCCAGGTAGACATGTTTTTTCGTTTTGAACAAATATAGAATGGGATTCATTTTCTTCACCAAATCCATTTAAGTTCACACCGTGACAGCCAGCATCTGCAATACAGCGAGTAGACAAGCCATTTAACTTTATCGTCGTACCGTCCATAACAATGTCATAGCCTTTCATTTTTGCAACTGTATCCTCATGATTTGTTACATCTACTTTCACAAAATCAACACGAGGATCATTGAGCCATTTTACTACTTTAAGGCCCTCTTCCTCATTAAAATCGGCTACTGTAATCGTCTCAAATGATGAATATTGAACTAAATCCAAAATTGCTTCCCGACAAATTTTACCTGCTCCACCTAAGCAAAATACTTTCATCCTATAACGACTCCTTTAGCAATACTATCAACTAAGCGATTAATATCTTCTTCATGTACATCACCGATATTTCCAATGCGGAACGTATCTACTTTCGAAATTTTCCCAGGATAAATAACAAATCCATAACGCTTTAACTCGTTATACAACTGTTGAAACTCGAATCTCTCTTCTGGATAAATGAAAGATGTAATAATAGGAGATTGATATTTCTCATCTACTAGCGCTCGAAAACCAATTTCTTTCATTCTATTAACTAATAGCCTTTGATTGTTGTAATATCGATTGTAACGCGCTCTTACTCCGCCTTCTTCTTCTAATTCAAGCAATGCCTGATAAAAAGCGTGTACAACATGTGTTGGTGAAGTAAAACGCCATTTCCCATTTTGCTCTTCCATCGTTTCCCATTGATCATATAAATCAAGAGATAAAGAACGGGCTTGCCCTTTACACTTCAGCAATTCATCACGCTTTGCGATTACAAATCCAAATCCTGGAACACCTTGAATACACTTATTCGCACTGCTAATTAAAAAATCAATTTGTAAATCAGCAATGTCTATTTCAATCCCGCCAAAACTACTCATTGCATCAACAATTGTAACCTTTCCGTACTGCTTTCCTAATTTACATACATCTACAATTGGGTTTATAATGCCTGTTGTTGTTTCACAATGAACAACTGCAATATGAGTAATCTCTTTATCTTCTTGCAATAACTTTTCAGCCTCTACAATATTAGTAGGTTCCCACTCTTCTGTTTGACTGACCACCACATCTATATGTAACATCTCTGCCATTTGCACAATGCGCTTTCCGTATGCACCATTTGTACAAACGAGAAGTTTTCCGCTTTTAGGAATAACAGAGCCAATTACCGCTTCAACTGAAAATGACCCGCTTCCTTGCATTAATACTGTTGTATATTTCTCTTCTTCCTTCGTTGCTAACGATACAAGTTTAACCCTTACTTCCTGTACCATCGTGTTATATTCAACATCCCACGTACACCAATCGTATAACATAACTTCTTTTACCGTTTTTGTTGTCGTCAATGGTCCTGGCGTTAATAATAAGTAGTGATTTTCATTCATGATCCTACGCCCCTTTTATGAAATAATAAATTCTTGTTTCTCGATCTGTTCAATTACGTTCCCCAGTTCCTGCATCGTCTCAATCGTAAAATGCGCCCCGTTTTCAACGAAACGCTTTCGAACTACTTCCATTTTTTCACGAAGTTCTACCGGATCCATAGTTTCAGCTGCCCACTCGCTTAAACCAAGTTCACTACTACCAAGAATTACGCCAACAGTCCACATCCCAGCATTTCTGCCCTCTTTCATATCTGACACAGTGTCCCCGACTTTTATCATATGATTCATTGGATACACACCAAGTTCCATCGCATTTTTATAACACATCCATGGGTATGGACGGCCTGCTGGAACATCATCTGGCGTCACAAGAAAATCAGGTTTATACCCTTGTATTTCTGCTTCTTTTGCCACAATATCCATCATTTCTCTCGTATAGCCAGTTGTTGATCCAATTTTAAGGCCTCTTTTACGTAATGAAGCAACCACTTCTTTCACTCCATCAATTGGATCAGCATAACTTGGCAAAATAGTAAAGAGTATTTCTTCAAACTCTTCATACATCTCATGAATGTCTGCTTCTGTCGGTAATTGTCCAAAAACACGCTCCCACTCATTTGCAATACGAGGCATTTCTGTTAGTGCCCTTACATGATCGATCTTTAATAATCCCATCGGTTTACGGGCTTCTTCATCTGTAATTTTAACACCACGTTTACGAAAAATTTTTATGAATACTTCCAGTGGTGCAAAACATCCGTAATCAACTGTCGTACCTGCCCAATCAAAAATAACTGCTTCAATTTTCATTCTATCCATCACCCTTCTTATTTAGCTTTTTTGCCATTGTGAGGTTCGGTTACGAAGTGCTTTCGTTCCCCATTCATATAAGACTCTCACTACAATATTCGTAACAACAATAAGTACACTCATCGCGGCAGCTGGTGCCACATTTCCTGCATCATCCATATTTACGATTGATACGGCAGCTAGCTTAAAATCAGCTGCATATAAGAATACGACCGCTGAGACAGTTACCATTGAATTTACGAAGTAGTACATAACCATTTCTAAAATGGCTGGTAAACACATCGGTACTGTTACTCGGAAGAATGTTTTATAAAACGGAATACCCATCGACTGCGAAACAAGCTCAAACTCTCGGTCAAGTTTCTTTAAAGCTGTTGTTGCCGTAACGAATGTTACAGAATAAAAATGAATGATATTTACTAGTACTAACACAGCGATTGTTCCATATAAAGAATGAAACGGATTCGTTACTGATAGTCCAAGAATTTGAATCGTTGGCTGACTAAAGAAAAAGACGTATCCTAATCCAAGTACTAAACCTGGAATTGCTAAAGGCACGATAGAGAAAAAGTAACCTGTTTTTCGGAAAAATTGTAGCTGGTCTATTTTCTCAATTGCATATGCGAATATAAATGTTAAAATCGCCCCAATAACCGCTGTAACTGCTGAGACAATTACGCTATTTTTAAACGCTTCAAGTCCATCTCCTGTTAAACTTGAAAAATTAAAATGCTCAAATGTAAAACTCATATTATACGGCCATACTTTCACACTTGTAGCGATACCAACCGCAACAAACAAAAGAATAATCATAAGTGTAATTACACTACAATATATAAATGAAATTACATCTCTTTTCTTATTAGCTATTATTCTGTATGGTACTGCTTTTGAAGATAAGAAGTTCGCCTGCTTTCTTTGTGTAATACGATCAACTGCAAATGCAAATATAGCTGGGATTAATAAAATCATTCCGACAGTAGCACCCATCGGCATATTTTGTTGCCCAATTACTTGTTTGTATACATCAGTTGCAAGCACATTATATTGTCCACCAACAATTTTTGGTGCTCCAAAATCAGTGAAACTAAGTGTAAACACAACGAACATTGCACTAATTAATCCGTACTTTACACTAGGTAAAGTAACAGTGAAAAATTGCTTTGTTTTACTCGCTCCTAACATATTCGAAGCTTCATATAAACGGTAATCAGAACCTTGGAAAGCAATTAATAAAATAAGAAATGCTTGCGGAAATGTATACATAACTTCAGCCATTACAATTCCTACTGGTCCGTATAAAGGAATTTGTATACCTTCAAATAAACCGAACATCCCTTTCGTTATTAACCCTTGATTACCAAATAAATATGTAAGCGCAATACCATGCATCATCGTCGGTGCAAATAATGGTAATAACGCTACGTATTGAAATACGCGCTTTCCAAAAACATTTGTACGAGCGATCGCATATGCGTAAGCGAATGCGAGTGTAACTGAAATAATTGTTGTAGCGCCCGAAATCCATATCGTATTTTGTAATGATTGTACTAGCGTTGGTGTTGTGAAATATTTACTAAAATTCGCAGCACCAACGAAAGCTCCATCTTTATCGTAAAAGGCTTGTGTAAACAGTTGTAATAGCGGTAATACAAGTATGATAAGAAAGGAAAGTATCATACCGATAATTACTAGCCTTTGGATCCATTCCTCTTTTCCGATACGTCTCTTAATCTTTTTTTTCGTACTTGCTGCCTGATAGTTTTCTAGCATCTCCATCTATACAATGACCTTCTTTCCATATGACAGCATATGATTTTCTGAGAAAGAGATTTGAATTGGCTTCCCTTTTCTAATAGCATTTTTTTCTACTTCTGATGCCAATATATCCACTACAATTTTCTCATTATAAAGATGCGTTTTCTCTTCTATGACCCGCACTTCCGCCCGGTATACAGATCCGCGAAATTCCATGCTTTCTACAACTGTTTTCATACCATTATTTTGTACAACTGTTACATGTTCAGGACGAATTGCATGTTCTTCGTTATTTTTCGAAAAGAAATTAATAGAACCAATAAAATCTGCCACAAACGGATTTGCTGGTCTTTGATAAATCTCCTCTGGTGTTCCAATCTGCATAATTTCCGCATGATTCATTACAACAATTTTATCAGCCATCGTTAATGCCTCTTCTTGATCATGCGTTACCATAATAGTTGTTACTCCTACTTTTTCTTGCAAATCACGCAGTTCTCTACGCAACTTTTCACGCACTTTTGCATCTAAAGCAGATAACGGCTCATCAAGTAACAAAATGTCAGGAGACAGAGCGAGCGCACGTGCAAGTGCTACTCGCTGCTGTTGTCCACCAGACATTTGAGCAGGATATTTATCTTTTACATTCAGCAAATCTACAAGTTCTAATGCGGAAAGTGCTTTCTCTTTTACTTCTGCTTTTCCATATTTTTTTGTCTTTAAGCCGTATTCAATGTTTTCAAGTGCTGTTAAATTTGGAAATAGTGCATACGATTGAAAAACCATTCCAAAATTCCTTTTTCCAGGCGGCAATGCTGTAATATCTTTTCCATTCACAGCTATACTGCCTGTCGTTGGTTCTTCTAGCCCAGCTAAAATACGAAGCAACGTCGTTTTCCCACAACCACTTGGGCCTAATAAACAAACAAACTCATTTTTTTTCACAGTAAAAGAAATATCTTTTAACGCTGTAAATGCATCAAACTTTTTTTGAATGTGTTGAATTGATAAATATTCGCTCATTTTTCTCTCTCCCACTCACTTACTTTTTCGGTTCTGCTTTTTGGCCAAACTCTTTTTCCCAACGCTCTAAAATTTTGTCACGATTTTCTGCTGCCCATTTGAAATCATTCTTTTTGTATAATTTTTCAGTAACATCTTTAGGGAATCCATCTGGAAGTTTATAATCATTTTTAATTGTCGCAAATCCATTTTTCTCGAAGTATAACTTCATTACATCATCTGTAATTGCCCAGTCTAAAAATGCTTGTGCTAATTTATCATTTTTAGCATTATCTTTCTTAATAAGTGCGTTCGCTTCTACTTCCCAGCCTAATCCTTCTTTCGGCAGTACAACTTCAACTGGTGCACCTTTTTGTTTCTCTTTTAACGCACTATAAACCATTGATACACCAACTGGATATTCACCTGCTCCTGCTAATTTCGCTGGTTTTGAACCTGAATGCGTATAAGATGCCATATTATCATGAAGTTTCTTCATGTAATCCCAGCCTTTTTCTTCACCCATGATTTGTAGCCATGCAGAAACTGTTAAAAATCCTGTTCCAGAAGAAGCCGGATGTGGCATAACAAGCGTTCCTTTATATTCCGGTTTCGTTAAATCTTCATATGATTCTGGCATCGGTAAATTTTTCTTCTTTAACTCTTCTTTATTCACTGCAATTCCCGTCATAAATGCTGTATTACCTACCCATTTTTCAGGTTTCTTATCATCTTTAAATTGCGGAAGGACACGATCTGCTCCTTTTGGAGAGTATTCTTTTAACATATCTTTTTTCTCTAAAGCTAATAGACTAGACGCCGCAGTTCCCCATACAACATCTGCTTGTGTATTTTTTCCTTCAGCAAGTAATTTCGCTGTAATAACTCCTGTTGAATCACGAACAATGTTCAACTTCACATCTGGGTACTTCTTTTTGAAAGAATCAAGATAAATTGGTACAAGCTCTTCTTCAATCGCTGTGTAAACAGTTAATGATCCAGATAATTTATCATCTTTCACTTTTGCTCCAGCACTTTCTTCTTTCTTTGCACCACACCCCATTAATAACGAAAATACCATTCCAGTTGCTACAGCTTTAAAGATTGTTTTTTTCACTGTTTCTCTCTCCTTTTACAAATCTTATGTACAACTCAAATATAAACAACTAGTGTAAAAGCAGTATTAAACCAACATTAATCTTTTGTTTGTTGGTTGTTTTTGTGTAATACGTTGCTACTTCTGTGTTTTTTCACATTTTTCTGCCAATACTAAACACCAAATTTACAAATAATTAAAAAAACCTTTATAATCCCACAAAAAAATGAGGCGTTTGTAAAAAACGCCTCATTTTTGTTTACCTTTTTTTGAATTACGATTTGCATACTTCGCACTATTTTCTCCTTCATACTCTAATGCAAATTCTGCATCTGGTAAGCTTTCTTTCGGAGTTTTATTATTGTTGATTGCCGCATTTTGTTTCACTTTTCTTTTCGCCAATACATTCACCTGCTCTCAAGAAATAACTTTCTATTCTAGTTTGAAACAACCCGCAATAATTATTACTGGCAAGTGTTAACAAGTACATAAGAGCTTATATATGGAAATACTACATACGAACAAGCCATTACAAAAAGGAGCGATAACTTTGAAGGAGAAAGAAACGATCCAATCGCCAATTTTAGACGAGACGCTCCCGCATCAAATGAACTTTCCATCTTTTAAAGGCACAGGAAAAAAGATGCAACAACCTTTTATAAATCAATATGATGTTGTAATTGGAGACAGTAAATACGATTCCACTAACAGTCCTCTTAATAATTGGAGCGATGAAGTAGATCCTGCCATTATGGCTGGGAAAGAATGGGTACACCCCACAAATGATATTGGATGGATTTCAGAAGAAAATCAAGAGTTGCTAAAAAATGAAGTTGATAATAAAAATGAAGCTTTTATGCATCCGCAATTTGGCATTAACGACTAAAAAACCATTCTACCTAACGTAGGTAGAATGGTTTCATACTATCCAATAATGATTCGCTCTTTCGGATATTTATAGCGAGGTGGCTGCTCTCTTCCGCCACTAGCCAATATAAATGTTAAAATACCGACGCGTCCGATAAACATAAGTACAATGAGTACAAGTTTACCAACAGTTGTTAAATCTGGAGTAATACCTGTTGATAGTCCCGTCGTCCCAAAAGCAGAACAAACTTCCACTATTAAGCTCATAAGTGGTACATTTTCTGTAATAGATAAAATAAATAGCGCTGAGGCACATAATAAAATCCCCATCGTCATAACAACAGATGCTTTCAGTACATCTTCTTCATGTATCTGACGTTTGAAGACTCGGACTGTTCTCCCGCCCCTAGCAAATGTATATAAAGATAATATATTAACAGCAAATGTTGTTGTACGAATCCCGCCCCCAACCGAACTTGGAGATGCTCCTATAAACATCAATATACTCATAAATAAAAGCGTCGGTTGTGACAATTCACGTATATCCATCGTAGCGAGTCCACCGCTTCGCGTCGTCACAGATTGGAATAATGTATAAAATATCGTTTCATGCCATGACTTTCCTGCTAAAAAATGATTTCGTTCTAATAGAAAAATCATAATTGTTCCAACGACAACGAGTGCAAAAAATGTCGTTGTCGTTAATTTCGTAAATAATGAAAAACGAAATAGTTGCTGTCGCCTTTTACTAAGGAATTGCTTTACTTCCATTAACACCGGGAAGCCGATAGCTCCTAAAATAATAAGTAACATATGAATCATTTGAACAATATAATCCTTTTTGTACGGAATCAGTGATTGTCCAGTTAAATCAAATCCTCCGTTCGTAGTTGCACTAACAGCAGCAAAGAAACCGTGAAAATAAGCTTCTTGCCAAGTCGGGAAGTAAAGTAAAAATCTTGTACCCAACAGTATTGCTCCAATGAGCTCTATCGAAATAATTACAATTAAAATAGAACGCATCAATTCTACAAGACCCGATAAATTCCCTTGATTATGGTCTGCCATAATTAATCTTCTTCGCTGCAAACCAATCTTTTTCCCCGTTATGATCCAAACGAATGTACCAAGCGCCATAATTCCTAAGCCGCCTAATTGTAAAATTAGGGCTAGAACAATAATTCCTGCCGTAGTAAATGTATCTGGAATCGTAACAACAGACAATCCCGTAACACTTACCGCACTAACAGATGTAAATAAGGCGTCGATAAACGTCCATTTCACACCATCCTTCGTAACAAACGGTAAACTAAGCAATATCACCGATACGACTACTGCTAATAAATAAAACAAAACAATGAGTTGTACGGGACGTAATTTTTGTAAAAATTTTTTTATATCTCTCATTCCATCACTTCGCTACCTTTTTTCTATCGATTAAATAAAGAAAAATCTTCGCTTTCTTTATTTGTAAATAACTGCTCAAATGATTTGGCAAATACCATTCCATACACAGTTCCATTTCCCCCATATGGCAGTGCGTAATATAAATTATGTATTTTTTTATCTTCTTTTAAAATAGGAAGACCATCATGACTGCCACCAAATGCTGCTGCCCAATAGTACTCTGCCTGTATATTTTTATACTGCGGGAACATTTCTTTTACAATGTTAATAAGGATATCACGCTTGTGCAATAATTTCGTATCACCGATTGTTTGAATTTGCATCGCTTCATCTAATCCACCTACAATAATACGGTTTTGATACGTTCGAAAATATAAGTAAGGCCGTGCTGTTTCCCAAATTAATGATTGCTCATGCCAGCCTTCAAAATGATCTATCTCATTTGTCACAACTGCATAAGACGTTTCTACTGTTGTATTTTTCTCTTTCTTTCCAAATATTGCTTCATAACCTGTCGCCATAATAATATTCTTTGCTACGATTTTATTTCCTGCTGTCGTGTAACAAATTAAATCATTTTGGATTCGTTTAATATGTAGTGCCTCTGTATGTTCATAAATAGTAGCACCCATTTGTTTCGCTTTATGCAATAGACTATGCGCTAATAAATATGGATTCACTTCTGCATCACCGCTTGTATATAACGCTGCTTGTTTTGCAAATGAATAACGTTTCTTAATATCAGACTCTGTAAAATATTCAACTGGAAATCCATAATGGCGTAACGTATTATATTCTTCTTGTAAAAATGAAATATCCTCATCTCTACTTGCATAATACAAACTATTTCGCGGAATAAAATGAGGATCAATATCGAGAGTTGGCACAACTTTCTCCATTGTTCTGAGCGCTTCATAACAAAGTCTATATGCTCGTGCCCCTTTCTCTTCGCCAAATGTATGGATAAGAGAGGTCAACGATTTATCATGAAGAAATTGTAATAAACCTGTATTGGCAGCTGTACTACCACATGCAATTGCTCTTTTTTCAATGAGCGTAACACGCATTCCAATTTTCGCTAACGCATACGCTATATGAGCGCCTGCTTCTCCACTTCCAACTACGAGCACATCACATATCATATCATTTTCTAGCGTTGGATAACAAGGTACAGAAACTCCTGTATTCCAAAACAACTTACCAGTTATAAGCTTCATAATTATACTCCTACAATGTAAATTTCTCCTTCCTATGTTTCGTCATTTTTCATAAAAAAATCCAACTAACATAGGCTAGTTGGATTTTTTCTTTTTAATTCGAACGCTCTTCAAGCCAATTTCCAATCGTTGGATATGTTTGTTTTACAGCTGTTCCACCGTAAACGATAGACATATGCCCTGTTGGTAAACATACGTATTGTTTATCTGTGCTAGAAATATGATCAAGTAAAGCTTCTACTTGACACGGAAGAGCGATATGATCACGTTTCGCGGAAATATTTAAGACATTCGCTTTAATATTTGCTAGGTCTACCTTTTGTCCACGAATAACGAGTTCACCCTTAACCAATTTATTATTTTGATAAAAATCACGAATCCATTGTCTATAAGATTCACCTGGGAACGGAATACCGTCACCAACCCATTTTTGAACTAACTTCCAACTTTCGACGAAGCGCTCATTTTCTGAACGATCGACTAAAGCAACATATGGACCGACAAAGTTTGTAATTGGTTTTAGCATCTTGTTTCCGAAATCAATCATTTCTGGCGGAATATTTCCGAATGTATCAACCGCTTTATCTAAATTAAAATATTTTTCATCTAGTAAAGGACCATATAATCCTGTTTCAGAAAAATCAAAAGGACTTGTCATGAAGATTAAATTACGAATTGGCATGTGCGGATGAAGTGCTGCATAAATAGATGTTAATGTTCCACCCATGCAATAACCAAGTAAAGAAATCTCGTCCGATTTTGCAGTTCTCATTACTTTTTTCACTGCTTTCGCAATATAATCGAACACGAAATCATCAAATTTCAAATGACTATCTTCTAAACCAAATGTTCCCCAATCAAGCATATACACATCAAAACCACGATCCACTAAATACTCCACTAAACTATTTCCTGGAGTTAAATCCATAATATATGGCTTATTAATAAGAGCATATATTAATAAGATTGGCACTCTTTGAGTTTTTTCTTGTTTTGGAATGTAACGATACAGCTTCGTTTTATTCTTCGTCCAAATAACCTCTTTCGGTGTTAAACCAACTTGTGGTTCTGGTTCACGTAATAAAATTTCACTCGCTCTTTTCACACGACGATATGCTTTTCGGTACTCTTCTGGGTACAACTCTAATTGCTTTTCCCATTCTGTTACGAATGTAGTCATTTTTCTATCTCCTTTTCGATCGATTTCTTTCTAAAAAAAGAAGTGCATTCCTGCTATGGATATGCACTTTTTTCTTACTTCATTACATGTATAATCCGCCATTAATATTTAATTGCTGACCTGTGATATAAGCACCGTCACGGCATAGGTATACTACACCTTTTGCAATTTCATCAGCTTGGCCAAAACGTTTTTTCGGGATTTTCGCAACGATTTTTTGACGCACTTCTTCTGGTACTTCTGCTACCATTTCAGTATCAATAAATCCTGGGCAAATTGCGTTTACAGTTACATTTGTTTTTGCAAGTTCTAATGCTAATGATTTTGTAAATCCTAGCATACCTGCTTTCGCTGCTGAATAGTTTGTTTGTCCAAATCCACCAGCTTGGCCAATAATAGAAGAAATACTAATGATTCTTCCTTCTTCTGCTTCCGATATGTATGGAAGTACTGCACTTGTCGTATTAAATACACTGCTTAAGTTCACGTCAATTACGCGCTCCCAATCTTCACGATTTAACTTTTTGAATGTACGATCTCTTGTAATACCAGCATTATTAACAAGAATATCAACTTTACCAAAATGATTCACAGCTTCTTCTACAAGTCGGTTTGCATCTTCTACTTTAGAAACATCCGCTTGAACTGCATAAACGTCATGTCCTTCTTTTCCTAATTCGTTTACTAAGTTTTCAGCTGCTTCTTTGCTACTGTTATAGTTAATAACAACTTTTGCGCCCTCTTGTGCTAATGCTACTGTAATTGCTTTTCCAATTCCTTTTGCCCCACCTGTTACGATTGCTACTTTGCCATTTAATTGAACCATTTCTTTTCCCCCTTAAATGAATTTGTGAACGATTGTTATGAATCATTTTGGTACTCATACTAATAGAGTCCATATATTAATTATGTTTCGTTGTTTATACACGAAAAAAGATTCTCCCTCTCTCTTACACGTTATAAACAAACGCTTTTATCATTTTTTATTTTCTGGCTTATTCGCAGGCTTTACTTCTTCTTTTACAGGTACTTGCAGTTTAGCTAGTACCGCATTTTGCTTTTCTAGTAATTCTAAAATTTGATCAACTTTCGTTTCTAACGTGCGAAGATCTTGTTTTACTTTCGTAACATCACGCTTTAATGTAGGAGCTTGTTCTAATGAATCTACTTTCTCTTCTAGAACTTCCTCGATGTTATCTACTTTATTTTCCAAGTTAATAACAAGCGTAGCCACTCTTGCGATATCCTCTTTTGTCGGTACATTTACTTGTTCTAAATAATTTTTTGTCGTATCATTTAATGCTTTTTGATAAAACAAATTCAAATCTAGAACGCTACCCATCCAAGCAGAATATTCTTCTGTTTTAATTGTTTCATTGAGCGCTTTTCCCCAAAATGTTTCGGTTTGTTCATAAGCATTTTTCCATGCTTGTAATGGATCGAATTTTTGATCAATCACTTTACCTACACTCCCTTTTTCGTTTTTGAAACAATTCAACCTATTCACTATTTTCTAATATTCTGAATAAAACTTCAAGTACATATTTTATTTTTCTTTATTTTCCAACAAATGTATTGACATTAAAAACAGATAGGTGTAAATTGCACTTATAAGCAAAAAATTCCATCTAACTGATTCATGAGGTGATGCACAATCATGCTACAAAATGAACCAGAACAACGCGAAAGTTTGGAGAACAACCAAGCAAAACAACCAAACTCCATGCCAAAAAACTTCTTAGTTCCCTTCTTACTTCTCTGTCTAAAAGACTGGAGTCTTCATGGTTACAAACTTATTCAAATGCTAATGGATATCGGCTTTTCTTCTGTTGACCAAGGCAATGTGTATAGAACACTACGCAAATTAGAAAAAGAAAATCTTATTTCTTCTACTTGGGATACAAGCGATGGAGGGCCAGCAAAAAGAATTTATTCTTTAACTGAATATGGAGAGCAATATTTAACAACATGTGCGACTTCTTTTGAGCATTACCAAAATATGCTGCGGACGTTTTTCACGTTATACACCAACGCATTCTTTCCATTTTCTACTTCTCCAGAAAAGGATGAAAAGGATTCTTCATCTTCACCTGGTGGTACAGCAGAGTAATCTGCGTTCACAATATGCAAAAAAACATTTGGAGGTTCAAACAATGGAAACTAAGCCATACGAATTAGTCGATGCATTTTGGAAAAACTGGTCTCAATCTCTTTCCCTTTTCTCTTCAGCAGGGAAACAATTAGAGCAACTTACTTTAGAAACGTTAAAACAACAACAAGACGCTTTGCATAAATTAACATCAGGAGTAGATGAACTAGAAAAAGAACTACACCAATTCACTGCTCAGTTCAATAACCAATATACAGATTACGTGAAGCAATTAACTGGAAACTCCTTAAATGACCAAATTAACGAGTGGCAAGAAAAATGGAATGAGCTTTCTACTCAAATGCACCAACTTACTGTTTCTCCTACGAAAACATCTTTGTCTATTCTTACTCAAACAAGTGGGCAATTTGAAGAAACAACAAAGCACTTTATCGAGCAACAACAGTCTCAACGTGAAGAGGTTCAAAAACAGTTAGAAGTTTTTTTGGGAGAGTTCAAGTCCAAACAACTCGAACTCGCAAAGCAGTTCGAGGAAAACTCAAAAAATCTATTTACTTCCATCAAGTAAGAAAAATGTGGCAACTAACTGCAGCACAAACAAAACTCTTTCTTCCTCCTACTACATCAAGATGGCTGGCATTTTTCGATATGGAAAAGAAGGAGGACAAAATGAATCCATTTCAAGAAGCACAAACTGTTCCGGAGCTTCGTTATGATGAGATTCAAGTCGGTGACCAAGCATCATTAACAAAACAAATTACGGATGAGGACGTTATCAATTTTGCAAAATTGACTGGAGATGTAAATCCCATTCATATTTTAGATTCGTTTGCAAAAACGACAATGTTTAAAGAACGTATTGCTCATGGCATGCTCGTTTCCAGTTTTATTTCTACCATTCTCGGAACGAAACTCCCTGGCAAAAACACGATTTATTTATCTCAAAACGTTTCATTCCGTGCTCCTGTCAAAATCGGCGATACACTTCGTGTAGTGGCAGAAGTCATCAAAAAACGGGATGATAAAAAAATCATTACATTACAAACAAACATCTATAATCAATCGGGTGATATTGTCGTGGAAGGTACAGCGACAATACTGAAAAAAGAGTAGCAAATTTGCTACTCTTTTTTTCTATCCAAGAACTTCTAATCACACCGATTACTTCCGGGTATGAGTACGTTATTTCCACATAAAATAACGTTACCAGCTTAGATAGTACTTAGCTAAACTGGACTACTCATAAGGATGTGTATCAACATGGTAAAAACAAACAAATTACTAGTTCCAGGTGCAGAACAAGCGCTTGAACAATTTAAATATGAAATTGCACAAGAATTTGGTGTTAGCTTAGGATCTAATACAGCTTCTCGATCTAACGGTTCAGTTGGCGGCGAAGTAACAAAACGTCTTGTTGCTTTAGCTCAACAACAATTACGTGGATAATTATATATCATATGGCTTAGAGGCAGATATTCTCTGCCTCTTTCTATTTTCAACATACATATTAGCGCTTTTTCACATACTAACAAGAGCAAACCGAAAGGAACGATATGTGACATGAAACGGATTAACATTAGTATGAGTCCTCCCCGCGTTCTTACTTTATCTTTTATTGTATTATCTATTATCGGCACATGTTTATTAAAGCTACCAATAGCTACCACAACGTCTATTTCATGGCTCGATGCCTTATTTACAACAGTTTCTGCTTGTACTGTTACTGGTCTTGGTGTTGTAGATACTGGAAAAGTATTTACTTTGTTCGGACAGTGTGTCATTTTAACGCTTATACAAGTGGGTGGGCTTGGCATTATGAGCTTCGCTATTTTAATTGCGATTATGCTCGGTAGAAAAATCGGCCTTCAAAACCGAATTTTGTTACAACAAGCATTAAATCAAACGAATATCGGCGGTGTCATTCGTCTTGCCAAAGCATTATTTTTATTCTCTTTTACAGTCGAATGTATCGCTACTTTATTTCTCTCTTTTGAATGGGTACCAAAATACGGGATTGCTAAAGGAATATATTATAGTTTTTTTCATTCAATCTCAGCCTTTAATAACGCTGGTTTTTCTGTGTGGAGTGATAATTTAATGTCCCATTCCCATAGTATTCTTGTCAATCTTGTTATTTCTTCTCTCATCATTTTAGGTGGGATCGGTTTTACAGTAATCGTAGATATCAAAAGAAAGAGAAACTTTAAAAACCTTACTTTACACTCAAAGCTTATGCTCTCTTCTACTCTAATCGTAAATATTATTGCTACCGTTTTTATTTTTATTTTCGAGTTCCATAACTCTCTTTCTATGAGAGATTTCACCCCCTTTGAAGAAGGAATGGCAGCTTATTTCCAAGCGGTTTCAACGCGAACTGCTGGATTTAATACGGTTGATATTTCTGCATTATCCAAACCTTCCCTACTATTAATGATGCTCCTTATGTTTATTGGTGCTGGTAGTGCTTCAACCGGTGGTGGAATTAAGTTAACAACATTTTTAATCATGTTTTTTGGGGTATTTAAATTTTTACAAGAACAAGATGATATTGTCGTGTTTAAAAAATCCATTAAAGATACTCTCATTGTCAAATCATTAACTATTACTATTATTTCCATTTCATTTATCTTTTTTGCTATTTTAATTTTGAGTATTACTGAACGTGTTCCTCTATTGATGAGTGCTTTCGAAGTATTTTCAGCATTTGGTACTGTCGGCCTCAGTATGAATTTAACACCACACTTAACAATTATCGGAAAAGCTATTATTATCTTTATGATGTTCTTTGGAAAAATGGGACCTTTAACATTGGCTTTTTCATTTGCACGTAAAAAGAACCGAAAAATAAAATATCCGAATGAAGATATTTTAACAGGTTGACAACCGTATAAATTATCCATATAATGAGAGTACAACAGCATATCTCCAAAGGGGAGTAGCGTCCAAGAACGATTTCTTGGAAACAAAGTCGTCATTACGTAGAACTTAGTTCTTCCGGCTTTGTTGGCATTTTCATTACATATGTCTAGCAAGACCTTTGCCTATCAACGGCAGAGGTCTTTTTTGTTTTTTACCAAAGCCTTCCACCGTTGATGCGCAGGAGTATGGGGAAGCTAAACAATGGGGAATTTCTTCACTTGTTTAGTACTTAGAGAAATGAGAGGAGAATGTACATGGATGTATCATTATTATTGGAGTATGGTTGGGTATTACTCATCCTAATTGCACTAGAGGGGATTTTAGCGGCTGATAACGCTCTCGTTCTTGCAATTATGGTAAAACATTTACCAGAAGAAAAACGAAAGAAAGCACTATTTTATGGATTAGCAGGGGCATTTGTTTTCCGCTTCGGATCACTATTTATGATTTCGTTCCTAGTCGATGTATGGCAAGTGCAAGCAATTGGTGCGATTTATCTTATGTTTATCGCGGGGAATCATTTATTTAAAACGTATGTTAAAAAGAATGCACCTGAAGAAACAGAAGAAAAAGAAACAGAGAAAAAACAAGAAAACTTTTGGTGGACTGTATTTAAAGTCGAAGTTGCTGATATCGCCTTCGCAGTTGATTCAATTTTAGCTGCTGTTGCATTAGCAATGACTTTACCGAAAACAGGGTTAGGTACGATTGGTAGTCTTGATACAGGTCAATTTATCGTTATCTTTACAGGTGGACTTATCGGATTAGTTATTATGCGATTTGCAGCATCTGCTTTCGTACAAATATTAAAACGTAAACCAGGACTTGAAACTGCAGCATTCTTAATTGTAGGTTGGGTTGGTGTGAAATTAGCAGTGTATACGCTAGCACACCCTGCTTTAGGTGTCCTTCCGCACTCATTCCCAGAATCTACTCCATGGAAGCTTACATTCTGGGGCGTATTAGTTGGAATTGCAGTTTGCGGTTGGTTCTTCTCAAAAGAAGTAGAAGTAAAAGTAGAAAAGAATTTAGACGAAAAAGCGCTGTAATCACAGCGCTTTTTCTTTTTCACTCATTTCAATCCCTCTCTATTTTTAGAAAAATTTCCATTATACTACCTATTGTAAGCGCTCCCCTTGCGGATGTATGTCCTTTTTGTGAAATATTGAACAAACTTATTGAAAACGAGAACAAATCCATGTACTTTATTCATATAAGGAGTATTTATAGATGATGTACTAAAGGAGCGTATTACTCATGCTAGAACAAGGATTAGATTATGTTGTCAAACTGGCTAAGAGCAAAAAGCAAATGATAGATACAAACCCAATGCAATATTTCATTCGTGCTGCACTTGCTGGTATTTATATCGGTTTTATTATTGTACTATGTTTTAAATTAGGTAACTTTTTTCACATTGTAGATTCACCAGCAACCTATTTAGCTGAGTCCATGTTTTTCGGAATTGCCCTCGTACTTATTATATATGGCGGTGCTGAATTATTTACTGGAAATACAATGTATTTCACAGTGGCAACTTTACGAAAAGAAACAACGATTTCTGATACACTTCGTAACTGGGTTGCTTGTTATGCAGGTAACTTAGCTGGCGCTTTATTCTTTGCCTTACTATTTTACGCAACTAGCATTTTCGGAGCAATCGATCACGGTCATTTAATGAATACAGTCGTTGAAGGAAAAATGAACACACCTACAATGCAATTATTCTTTAAAGCGATTTTATGTAACTGGCTCGTATGTCTTGCCTGCTTCTTACCTTCTCAAGTAAAAGGTGATACAGCAAAAATATTGATGATAATGATGCTTGTTTTCACATTCTTCTTATCTGGCTATGAGCATAGCATTGCAAACTTGTCATTGTTTGCCTTATCTTTAGTTTCACCACATCCTGATACAATTACTTTCGCTGGGGCTATTCATAACTTAATTCCAGTTACAATCGGTAACATTATTGGCGGATCCGTATTTGTCGGTATGGTTTATCATTACTTAACAAAGAAAGCACCTACTGTTAAACAGGAAGAAACTGAATTAGCAGCAGTTCCAACAGAGGAAATCATTCCTTTACAAGCACATATGAAACATTAAAAACTCCAAAGTATCACTTTGGAGTTTTTAGCTCCCTACATATTTAACGACAATATGAGGATCAATTTCTCCTTGCTCTTTTCCCTTCTCAATTCTCTGCTTCATCTGATACATACCGATGACATCATTTGTATGCAGATGAATTTCATTAAGATCTAAACCTTCTGTACAAAAGGCTTCTACAAAATCTAATCCGCTCTTTTGCCTCCATCCCATGTTATAGTCAAGAGAAAGGATGTTTACCTTATTACTCCGAACAAATTGTAACGCAGATTCTACCGTAGTCGCCAATACATATCCGAACGGACAACTTCTTTGATCATCCATATACACATTCATTTTCTAATTCCCTTCTATTTTGAATATGTAACTAACACATAACATATTGCTCCCAGACTAATAAAAGGTCCAAATGGAATGGGCTTTCTTGCTTCTATACGTTTTAATACGATACCAATCCCGAAAAAACAAAGACTAAAGCAAGATGATAAAAATAAAATCATAAAACTCCCTTTCACTCCTACTACAAACCCAAGTAACGAAAGTAATTTCACATCACCTCCGCCAAGACCCTCTGGATAAATCCTTTGCACACAATATAACAAAATAAAAATGGTTCCACAGCCAGCTATACTATCTATCCAGGTAACTAACGGTACAAAAATACATTCTAAAATAAGCAAAAAAGCAAACCCAATTAAAATACGGTTAGGTATTAACATATATACTAAATCTGTAACTGAAATAATAAGCAGTAAAGAAAAGAGCGATAAAATGATAATGAGCTCCTGTTCTATTCCAATTACATATACAGTAAGAAAAAATAAACTTCCTGTAACAAATTCAAATACTGTGTACAAACTTGAGATTTTTCTTTTACAATTCGTACAACGCCCTTTCTGCATATAAAATGAAATGATTGGAATCAGTTCTTTCGGCTGTAACGTATACTTGCAGTAGTGACAATGCGAACGCGGTGTAATAATAGATTCACCTACAGGAACCCTCATTGCGATTACCATAAAAAAAGAACCAAACACCATACCCACTAACAATGCATATACATAAGTGAACATCCCTTCCTCTCCTTTCCAAAAGAACATAGCAAAAAAAGGAGAGAACTTCTACTTCATATTATCTTTATTCTATAAAAAAAGCAGGCCGTTTTCCGGCCTGCTTTCCCCTATTTTATACGATGAAATATACTGCTTTTAATGGTCCGTGAACTCCGACAACAAGATTCATTTCAATATCTGCAGAGTTACTTGGTCCTGTTATAAAGTTAATACAAGATGCAACTGCTTCGCCATTTTCTATACGTGAGTTCATATCCTGAACTGCTTGCGTAATACGAGGTACAAGTGTTTCACGTGGAATAATAGCAAAGTATACAGTCGGTAAAAAGTGTAAAGAACGCCCTTGTCCTTTATGACTTTGTACAACAATCGTACCAGATTCAGCTAAAGTATAATCACTAAATGCGATTCCAATATTCGCTTTTTCCGCTATACGCATATTCTCTTCTGTTTTCTCAGGATCCCATACATTTACTTCAACATTTTGCTTTGGAAGCTCTTCTTTAAATAAAGAAGTCAATCCATAGGAATCAAAACGTTCATCTGCTGATAATATAATAGGTCCCCCACCGTTTTCAACGATTACTTTTTGAATATCTTCACGTAAACGGTCGTTTGTTGTTTCCACAACAGTTGTATGAATGTTTGTACATTGATTTTTAAATACTTCTAACAATTCTTCTTGTGAATAATCTTTTAATGTTTCTTCATTCACATTACTTTTCCATACTGGACGTTCTACGCCTTCTGTCTTCCGCTCACGTCCAAGTTCTTTTGCGATATTATCTAGAAAGGACTCACGGTTTTGAATTAATCCTGTCATTAGTTGTCCCCGCCTTTCTTATGATCTTTATACCAATCACGGAATCGTTCTTTACTTGGAGCCGGGAATTCACGAATGTCCGTCCAATTTTTAAGTGGTCCAACACCTTTTGATACACGGTTACCAGATGTAAATGGACTCATTGCTGCCGGTGCCATTTTCGATCCCATTTTATATAAAGCTGCTGAAGATGCGCCCATACTAAACATTTTCATTGCTAATTTTTCTGCAAGTGGGGCACGGCCTTCTTGCTCAACAATCACTTGGCGATGTTTTAATAATAAATCATGCAATGGAATTTTTACTGGACAAGCTTCTGTACATGCTCCGCATAAACTAGATGCATATGGAAGCTCTTTGTAATCATCATACCCACCTAGAAGTGGTGTTAATACCGCACCAATTGGTCCTGAATATATAGAACCGTATGAATGTCCGCCAACGTGACGATATACAGGGCATACGTTAACACAAGCTGCGCAACGAATACATTGCAATACTGAGCGGAATTCAGATCCAAGAATTTGAGAACGGCCATTGTCCACAACAACTAGGTGGAACTCTTCCGGTCCATCTACTTCCTCTTCTTGAATTGGTCCCGCTACAGTTACATAACTTGTTAACTTTTGACCTACTGCGCTACGACATAGTAAACCAACTAAAACATCTAATTCTTCCATTGTCGGAACCATACGTTCCATACCCATTACTGCAATTTGTGTTTTTGGAATCGACATGACAAGATCGGCATTACCTTCGTTCGTTACTAAACAAAGAGATCCCGTATTTGCAACAGCGAAGTTACAGCCTGTTACACCAATTTCCGCATCCATAAATTTTTCACGAAGTTGTTTACGAACAAACTTTGTCATTTCGTATGGATCATCAGAATTTTCATAGCCCAGTTTTTCTTTAAATACATCGCGAATTTGCGTTCTATTTTTATGAAGTGCAGGCGCAATAATATGTGAAGGTGGATCGTTATCTACTTGCAAGATATACTCTCCTAAGTCACTTTCTAACACTTCACAGCCAATTTCTTCAAGTGCATGGTTCATACTAATTTCTTCTGTTACCATCGACTTTGATTTTACAACTTTTTTCGCTTGTTTCTTTTTCGCAACGTCTTGAATGTACTTTGCTGCTTCCTCTTTCGTTTTCGCAAAGTAAACATGTCCGCCTCTTTTTGATACATTTTCACTTAACTGCATTAAGTAATAATCAAGATTTTCTAGCGTATGTTGACGAATTTGTTCACCTAGTTCACGCCACTCTTCCCAGTTTCCTAATTCGTCCGCTGCTTTTAAGCGATTCGTATATAAACGCGTTTGTGCAGAAGATACTGCTCCGCGCATAAACGAATCTTGAATTCCATCGCCAACGCGATCATTAAATTTTTTCTCACTGATTTTCATAGACATAGCTTCTGTTCCCCCTTCATGAGCGACTATTCAGTACCTCAGCAATATGCATCACTTTTACTTCTTTTCCTAAACGCTCAATACGTCCGCCAATGTTTAACAAACACCCACAATCTGCACCGATTAAATAATCAGCACCTGTTTCCATTACACTATCTACTTTTTCATCCACCATTTGTTCAGAAATAGGTGTCATCTTAACTGAAAACGTTCCCCCAAACCCACAACAATTTTGCTCGTTTGGTAATTCTCTCACAGTTAATCCTTTTACATTTGATAGTAAAATTCCTGGTGCTTCTTTTACTCCAAGCAGACGTGTCATATGACAAGATTTATGAATAGTAGCTATCCCAGGTAAGCTTGCACCAACGTCTGTAACTTTTAAAACATCTACAATGAATTGTGTAAATTCATATGTTTTATCAGCCACTTTTTGCGCACGTTTAGCCCATTTTGGATCATCTTTAAAAACATGCGGATACTCATGAAACATTGTCGCACAAGAGCCAGATGGTGTAACGATATATTCTGCATCTTCGAAAGTTTCAATCATATGTTTCATCGCTTCTTTTGCTGCTTCTACATGGCCGCTATTATAAGCAGGCTGCCCACAACAAACTTGTGCTTCTGGAAATTCAATTTCACAACCTAAACGCTCCAATACTTCAACTGTTGCCTTACCGACGTTTGTTTCAAACATATCGACTAAACAAGTAACAAATAAAGTAACTTTCATAACTATAATTCCCCCTCATTACAACTTCGCCAACAATCATATGGTCATCAGATGACTCAGATTAGAAGAAGTAGGCTCAACCATGGCCTATCCTCTCCCTCTTCTAAGGAAAACGCTTACTTAATCTCTCTCTATTTTATCAGAAAATTAAATTTTTAAAAGATTAAATTACGAATTTATATCTGTTTTACCTGTGACAATATGTTCTACATTTGTTAAATGATCTAGCATTGCTTGCTGCGCTAATTCTACATCTTGCTTTAACACCGCATCATATATGACTTGATGCTCTTCTATAAGTCGTTCTGATGTTGTTTGTTCACCATATAAAATAATGCGTCTTGATTCACCAATCGTTTCAGCAATCATCTCTGAAACGTGATTCATGAGTTCAAGTAAAATGTTATTATGCGAAGACTCTGCAATTCCCATATGGAACTGAAAATCAGCTTTTTCGCCAGCCTTTTCATTTCCTATGCTCTTTGCCATTTCATCTAACCAATGTTTCATATTTTGCAAGTTATCTTCCGTACGTTTTGCCGCCGCTGCTCGAACTGCCCCCACTTCAAGCACCTTTCGTACTTCTAATAAATTCAAAATATCCTCTTTCTTCATTAATAATTTATTATTTAATGATTTTGTTAATGAAGAAGAATCGAAATTCTTCACATATGTACCTTCTCCTTGTTTCATCTCAATTAAGCCCATCGCTCTTAGCGCACTTAGCGCTTCACGAACAGCAGATCTGCCAACTTGAAACTGCTCAGCTAATTGATGCACAGGAAGTAGTTTGTCACCAGGTTTTAACGTACCATTTTTAATCATTGTTAAAATAGCTTCAGATACTTCTTCGTAAATTTTTTTCGGTTTAATAGATTTGTACTCCAGTTAAATCACCTCAGTATCTTCCAAACAACAATTGAAACGATTTATAAGAACTTAGCATCCATAACTATTTTAGAACGAATTGGAAAGAAGTACAAATGTTTTGTTCATAAAACCGTCAAATTTTTAATATTTATTTGATATTAATTTATATTTAATAAAAAGCATGTCCTTTTACATTAGAACATGCTTTCCTCATCTTGTACTTTTAATTTAATAATCACTGTCGTTCCCTTACCTTTTTCACTTTCTATTCTCCACTCACCATCATGTATATGAACAATTTGCCTTACAATTGCAAGGCCTAAACCTGTTCCACCGTGTTGACGACTTCTCGCTTTATCTACTCGGTAAAAGCGTTCCCCAAGATTTTCTAAATGCTCTATATCAATACCTATTCCTGTATCTTTTATGTGCAATTCACAGTAATCATCGATTTGCTTTAATGTTATTATGATATCCCCGTTTTGATTTGTATAACGTATCGCATTATCTAACACATTATGAAGTACTTGTTGCATACGATCCTCATCAATCATTACAATGATCTCTGGATTTAAATTTGTTGAAATACGAATTTCCTTTTCTATAAACTTAATCTCATACGTATCTAATACATCCTCAATAAGTTGTGAAAAAACGATAGGTTGCTTCTTTAACGGAAAATGTTCACCTTCTAGCTGCGCTAAATCTAATAAATCATGAACGAGGCGCTGCATGCGATCTGCTTCTTTATGGATGAGTTGCGTTACTTTTTCCTGCTGCGGCCCCTTTGCTACACCGTCTAAAATAGCTTCACTATATCCTTTAATATAACTAAGTGGCGTTCTAAGTTCATGCGAAACATTCGCTAAAAATTCCTTACGCTTTACATCTTCTGTTTCTAAAGAATTCGCCATTTTATTAAACGCTTTTCCCAATCGTCCAATTTCATCTTCTGAAGAAATTGTAATTCGCTCTGAGAAATCTCCTGTAGCCAGATGATTTGCAACTCGTTCCATTTGCGAAAGCGGTCTTGTAATAGCAATAATAATTTTTCTACCAATCCATATTGTAATTAAAATCATAGCAAGTGCTAATGGCGCTAAAATAAGACCCATATCAAATATTAAATCTTTTATACTTTTTAAAGGAATATAAGAGTATACAATACCAACTAATTTTTTATTATCTAAAACAGGAATGACAACACCCATAATATTGCGATCAAAATGTTCTTCATACCCTATCTTTGTCACAGTTTTCCCATCTAATAGCGACTGTCTATCCCCTTCACTTATAAGAGAATGATGGTGAACATCAAAAGGCAAACATGCACTTAAATCACGCGGATTGTACACGAAAAGAACATCCGAACTAGATATTTGATCGTATGCCCTTACTTTCTCTTCAAAAGTAGCTACTCCTTCATGTTTATCATATTGCGTGGCAAGACGCTTCCCTTCCATTACTAATGAATCTTTTAAATTGTCCACGTATAGCTTTTCATATGAGTATAAAGATACAAAATAAAGAAAGGAAACTGTTACACATACTGCACATACTACTGTAAGCCAAAGCTTTTGTACCATCGTAAACATACGTTACACCTCAAATTTATAACCTACACCCCAAACGGTTTGAATGTAATTTCCACTTTCTCCGAGCTTTAGACGCATCGTTTTCACATGCGTATCTACCGTTCTTGTACTTCCTGCATAATCATATCCCCATACCTTTTCAAGCAATTGTTCCCGGCTAAATACTTGTCCATTATGTTGGCAAAGGAAATATAGTAAATCAAACTCTTTAACCGTAAGTGATACTACTTGTCCATCCGTCTCAATTCGTCTACTTTTTTCATTAATAAAGATTGGTCCAAACTGAATCTCCTCTTGCTGTTCTTGCTTTGTATATCGTCTTAAAACAGCTTCCATACGAGCGATTAATTCCCCGGGACTAAACGGCTTTACAATATAATCATCTGCTCCCATACGTAAGCCGTTCACCCTATTCCACTCTTCACCTTTTGCTGTTAAAAATATAATCGGTACATCTGACGTTTTTCTAATTTCTTTGCAAACTGAAAGTCCATCCATCTCTGGCATCATAATATCTAGTACAACGAAATCATAATGATCCGTCTCTAATTTTCGAAGTGCCTCTTTTCCATTTTCAGCTTCTCCCCACTCGTACCCAAAGTTATCTAAGTACATTCCGACAAGCTGCCTCATATCACTTTCGTCATCTACAACTAGCACTTTATATTTACTCATTACCCTTCCCCTTCTCTCTCTATGAGTTGAAACGGTCCTTTTCCGACTTTAATTGTTTGTTTTATTTTCAAATTCTTCATATCCATTACGCATACTTCATCGCTATCATAACTAGCTACGTATCCTTCTGCCACGCTTTTTAAAAATGCAAATGGGTTCGATCCTACTTCTACAGAAGCTACCTCTTTATACGTGCTAACATCAAACTTTCGAAGTGTATTCGAACCGTGACTTAATGCATAGACGTACTTATTATCCTTCGTTATGTTCACAGGCATAAACGGAGCGTGTAAAGAACGTACCATTTCTCCGCTCTGTAATGAATACACTAATACTTTCTCATTCACTTGATTTCCATCACCATGTCCGCCAATCCATATTTCTTTCCCATCAGGACTAATCGTCGCTCCTGTTGATGCTGGAGGAATCATAAAGGATTGGATAACCTCTTTTTTCTTTGTATCAATTGTCGTTAGTTTCGTATCATAAAAGTTTAGTACAGATAACTGATTATGATGCTCTACCATCGTTATCGGCCCTTTTCCCGTTGAAACACTCCCTGTCTCTTTCCCTTCTATCGTAAAGAACCTTACCTTTTGAGCATTTTGATCGGCAGCAAATAATTGCTTTTTATCTTCTGATACGACTACATTCACAATTCCTTTTCCAGTTTTATATTTTTCCACTTGTCTTCCTTCTGCTAATGAATATACATACATATATTCTAACTGCTTGCCGTATACAAGTATTTCCTCGTTATTTGGAAGTAGTGCAATTCCTGCCATCGGTTCATTTAATTCCCATGTCGCGATTAACTTTTTAGCTTTTTTATCAATAAAACTAATACTACCTTCTTTTATATTCGTTGTTATAATAACACTTTTCTCTTTAGTAATTGGTGTATATGAACTTCCTTGACACCCTACTAATAGAAATAAAAAACAGAGAAGAAAAACATACTTTCTCAAAAGATTCCCTCCATCTTCAGATGATTTCGTTATAATTGTAAAATAACAAATAAATGTGTGGAAAGTGTGAAATTTTCCTTTCTTACTCAATTTACATATATAATGTACAACAAATAGAATTTGAGGTGTGCCAATTATGCTTTTTCCTGATTTAGCAAATAAAATTGTACGGGAAGTACGCAGACTAATTACAGAAAATATTATTATCATTAATATACAAGGCGTTATTATCGCAAGTACAGATGCGATAAGAATCGGTCAATTTCATGAAGGTGCACTCCGCTGTGCGAAACAAAAGAAAACTGTCATTATTACAAAAGAAGATGAAAGGCGACTAGAAGGTGTAAAAGCTGGGATGAATCTTCCTTTACTATTCCATGACGAAGTAATCGGCGTGATTGGAATCACAGGAGAACCTGAAAATATCTCACAATACGGAGAAATATTACGTAAGATGACCGAACTATTAATTCATGAAAACTACTTTTTAGAACAACTAGAACTTGAGCACCGTTCTTATGAAGCATTTGTCTTTGATTGGCTTCAAAATACAGACTGGTCTCCTAGTTTTCTCGATCGTGCAAAAACACTTGGCATTGATTTATATAAGAAGAAACAACTTATTTTGTTCTCTATCGGCCAAAATGACACGATGCTTCAGCGTAAAATTTGGCAACACGTACGCAATATATTAACAAAAGATCATCTATTTGTTCGCTGGGGAAATGATCGATTCATTTTATTTACGGCGATAAGCTCCAAAGAGCAAACTTATCAATTTCTAAAACGGTTAAAGCAAGACTGCGAAACTTTATTTTCTATTACTTTATATATCGGGATTGGACAGACAGTTACGCCAAGCAATATGAACATATCATACGAACAAGCATTACGCGCTCTTTCTGTATCACTTGAAACGAAAAAAATTGTATTTAATGAAGATTTACGTTTAGAAATGTGCTTACAAGATATTTCTACTGAAACGAGGGAACAGTTTCTAGAGCGTACCATTGAAAACTTAGTATCATCTCTTGAGCTTATGCAAACTTTACGTTTATTTATCGATTATAACCAGTCTTATAAACAGACAGCTAAGCAATTACATATACACATTAACACATTGCATTACAGGCTAAAAAAGATTGAGGAACATACAGGACTTGATCCAAAGCAATTCAAAGATTTAAATGTTTTATACTTCGCACTCCTCTTATTAGATAATCATACAAAAAAGAACGACAAAACAGATTAATCTTTAGATGATTACACATAGAAAGAATCCCCCGATTTTTTTATCATTATAATGAAAGCACTGTTACAACGTTTTTTATTATAACTAAACACGTTAACAGTTTGAGGGGGATTTCCAATGTTAGAAAAGCAAATTATTGATTCATTCGTATCCATTGTTGGCGAAGATAATGTAGATACATCCAATATGGGGCGTTTAACTTATAGTTATGATGCCACTCCAAACTTCCAAGCAATGCCTGATGCAGTCATTGCTCCTCGTAATACAAATGAAGTAGCTGAAGTGTTAAAAGTGTGTAACACTCACAAAATTCCTGTATATGTTCGCGGGTCTGGAACAAACCTTTGCGCAGGAACATGTCCACTTGAAGGTGGTATCGTCCTTATTTTCCGCCATATGAACAACATTTTAGAAATTGACGAAGAGAATTTAACAATTACTGTACAAGCAGGTGTTATAACACTTGATATTATTAAAGCAGTTGAAGAAAAAGGTTTATTTTATCCGCCAGATCCAAGCTCTATGAAAATTTCTACAATCGGCGGTAACATTAATGAAAACTCCGGCGGATTACGTGGTTTAAAATATGGCGTAACACGTGATTATGTAATGGGGCTTGAACTCGTCTTACCGAACGGTGATATCATTCGCACTGGCGGTAAATTAGCAAAAGATGTAGCAGGTTATGATTTAACTCGTTTATTTATCGGTTCTGAAGGAACACTTGGTGTGGTAACAGAAGCGATATTAAAACTTGTTCCTATGCCTGAAACGAAGAAAACGATGCTTGCACTATATGAAGATATTAATGAAGCTGCCCGTGCTGTTTCTTCTATTATTGCAAATAAAATTATTCCAGCAACACTTGAGTTTTTAGACCAACCGACAATTGAAGTTGTAGAAGAGTTTGCACAAACCGGTTTACCAACTGACGTAAAAGCAATTTTATTAATTGAACAAGACGGTCCACCTGAAGTTGTTAATCGAGATATCGAAAACATGGCTAACGTTTGCCGCTCTATGAACGCAGTTGATGTTCGCGTTGCAAAAGATGAAGCGGAAGCAGATGCCCTTCGTACAGCACGCCGTAGTGCATTATCTGCACTTGCAAGATTAAAACCTACTACAATATTAGAAGACGCAACTGTACCACGCTCACAAATCGCTCCGATGGTTGAAGCAATTAATGCGATTGCAAAAAAATATAATATTCCTATTTGTACATTTGGGCATGCTGGTGATGGCAACCTACATCCAACTTGTATGACAGATGCTCGTAACGAAGAAGAAATGCACCGGGCTGAACAAGCTTTTGCTGAAATATTTGCGAAAGCAATTGAACTTGGTGGCACGATTACTGGTGAACATGGTGTTGGTGCGATGAAAGCTCCATATTTAGAAATGAAATTAGGTAAAGAAGGTATTGCTGCTATGCAAGGAATTAAACAAGCCTTCGATCCAAATAACATTATGAATCCAGGTAAAATGTTCGCGAAAGACTCTCGTAAAAGAGTGGTGGTTGAACGATGACCACATTAAATAAAGAAAACATTCAAAAGGAATTTAAAGAACGATTAAGCGAAGATGAACTACTAAACTGTATGCGATGCGGTTTTTGTTTACCTACTTGCCCCACTTACATTCAATCTGGATATAAAGAGTCACACTCACCACGCGGACGTATCGCATTAATGAAAGCTGTCGTTGATGGATTAATCGAGCCAGATGAAGATGTTGAAAATACATTAAACGTTTGCCTTGGCTGCCGTGCTTGTGAACCTGTTTGTCCATCTGGCGTGAATTATGGACATTTATTAGAAGAAGCTCGTGATATTATAAATCAAAATAAAAAGTTCTCAATGCCAGTGAGAGCCGTTCGTAAAGTCGTGTTTGAAGGACTATTTCCGCATCAAAATCGAATGAGAACATTAACAGGATTAATTGGATTTTACCAGCGTTCTGGTTTACAAACGCTAACACATAAAACAGGGATTATGAAGTTATTCCCCGAAACACTTGCAACAATGGATCTCGTTTTACCAAAAGTCCCTAAAATGAAAGCAATGAAAAATCGTCCTGCATTTTTACCTGCTGAAAGTACAAAGAAGAAACAAGTTGCATTCTTCACAGGTTGTTTAATGGATACGATGTTTTTAGAAACAAATAACACAACGATGAAACTTCTTCAATTAGCTGGTTGCGATATCGTTATTCCAAAAACACAAAGTTGCTGCGGTGCATTACATGGACATGCTGGTGAAAAGAGTGGAGCAAAAGAATTAGCAAAACGAAATATAAAAGCATTTGAAGATTTAAACATCGACTACATTATTACCAATGCAGGTGGTTGTGGAGCTTACCTCGTAGACTATGACTATCTTTTAAAAGATGATCCTAAGTGGGCTGAACGCGCAAAGCAGTTTGTTTCTAAAATTAAAGATATTACTGCTATACTAGTAGAATTAGATTTCCATAAACGAACTGATTTACGACTCACGCCGCAAATTATTACGTATCAAGACTCTTGTCATTTACGTAATGTTATGAGAACATCTTCTGAACCTCGTATGTTACTAGAGGCCATCCAAGGCGCAACATACCGTGAAATGAAAGATGCGGACCGCTGCTGTGGTTCTGCTGGTATTTACAATATTGTTCATTCAGAGTTATCAATGGAATTTCTAGATTACAAAATGGACCGTGTTCATGAAACAGATGCAGCAACCATTGTTACTGCAAACCCAGGTTGTCTATTACAAATGAAATTAGGTATTGAGCGAGAAGGTCTTTCGCATAAAATGGGAGGAATTCACATTGTAGATTTATTATTAGAAGCAATTGAAATCAACTCGTAATAACTCGTAACATACGTAATAATAGGTAAACGGCTATCTCCTTCGTCTATGTAAAGAGATAGCCGCTTTTTTGTCCGCTACAACATTAAAAATATGTTACTTTATTATAAAAAAGAACAACAGAAACATTACAGTTTTGTAAAAATCAATCCATTATATTCCTCAAAAAAATGCTCAAACCATTGATACAATAGGATTCTTTATTTTTAATTCGGGTAAATTTATCCAAAATCACTCTCTTAAAACCAAGTATAAAAATGCTGAAAATTCCTTTTATACTCTATGTTTCTCTTATTTCTCCCCCTTTCTCTCCTTAGGATAAATTAGGTAAATTTAAAGTCTATGAATTTTTTTCCATCTTTTTTCTCGTAAATTGTATGCTACGATGAATTTGTCAGTCAGACAGGCTGTCAAAAACAAATCGTGTGAAAACAAATTAAAACTTTATATAGGGGGACACACATCATGAAAAAGCGTGTTTTATTATCTGTAGCTGCTGCAACAGCTCTTACTTTAGGAGTAACTTCTTTAGACGCACAAGCTGCAACAGTACAACCATCTAACATAAAGGTTCAAAATATTCAGCATTCAAAAGTGATGATGAAGCAAATGAGCCAACAAGAACTACAAGCATTCTTACAATCTATGGGAGTTGAATCATTAGCACAATGGCAACAAGGAAACTTCCAATCAAATTGCAATATTCCTGGTCAACAACCTACTGAAAATATTGTAACTGAGCAACCAACAGCTAAGCCAGAAGATCAAAAGCCTGCTGAACAAAAACCTGCTGAGCAAAAGCCTGCTGAAGAAGTTCAAAAACCAGAAGCTCAAAAACCTGCTGAAAACAACAATACTCAAAAACCAACTGAACAAAAACCTGCTGAGCAAAAGCCTGCTGAAGAAGCAAAATCTTTAAGCGAGTTCGAACAACGTGTTGTTGAATTAACAAACGCTGAGCGTGCAAAACAAGGCTTACCAGCATTACAAATTGATACTGAATTAAGCAAAGTAGCACGTATTAAATCTGAAGATATGCAAAAAAACAACTACTTTGATCATAACAGCCCTACATACGGGTCTCCGTTTGACATGATGAAGAAATTTGGTATTTCTTATACATCTGCAGGTGAAAATATCGCTCAAGGCCAACGTACACCTGAAGAAGTAGTACAAGCTTGGATGAACAGTGCTGGACACCGTGCAAACATCTTAAATAACAGCTTCACTCACATCGGTGTTGGTTATGTAGAAAGCGGCAACTACTGGACACAACAATTTATTACGAAGTAAATAGATTAAAAGAGTCTTCTCATGATGAGAAGACTCTTTTTTAAGTTTCATAACTTTCTATTATGTATGAGTATAAAATGTAGAACATAAACAAAATAGAACCACAGCTTATTACACTAAGTAACACATAAAATCCCCACTTCAAGTTCAAAAACAATGAAAATAATATACCACATGCCATCACTTGAAAAATCCGCCTACTCACTAACCGAATCTTTTGTAATTTGATTGGATCTGTCTCCGTACTCTTAACCTTTTTAAACTCTTTACTAAGCATAAAAAGAAACATACTAATTCCAATCGTTAGTCCTGTCTGAAAAGATATAATGATTCCAAAATTAATAAAGAGAATGAGCATGTGGATAAACAAAATAAATAAAGTGATCGCCTTTATAAATCCACTTATAATGAAATGCTCGCCTTCATTAAACTTATATATATTATGTGAAATAATATACACGAACCCATGTAAGAAAATAATAAGAGAAGGAATAAGTAATACAGCAACTTGTTTATTCATAAAGTCATTCGGTCCACCATTTTCGTTCCAATGTACTGCCATACGATTTGGTAAGTATGGATAGAGGCATAGAGTAACTAAAAGACAAGCTAAAAATATTCCTAGTATATATTTATATTTGACCAAGTGATTCTCACCTCTCTTTTCTCTTAACGGCTTCGCTTCTTTTAGAGAAATCCCTGCAAAAATTTACCTTTTTTCAAATTAATACTTACCCATTACACATTTTCTCTTTAAAATTCTTTGAGTTTATTGTTTAATTTTGTAGGAAATGGTACATCAACTTCGATCTCTTCTTTCGTAATTGGATGCAAAAAGTTTATCTTCATCGCATGTAATGCTTGCCCGGACATATATTTTGTTTGTCCACCATATAATCCATCCCCAACTAACGGATTACCATTATAGCTCATATGAACGCGAATTTGATGCGTTCTACCTGTTTCTAATTGTAACGTGACAAATGTTGTATTTTGCTTCTTGAAGTATTTTTCTACTTTATAGTAAGTTATAGCTTCATCCCCATTTGGAGAAACACGACGCCTCATAGCATGATGGCGATCCCTTCCAATAGCTGCGTCAATTGTTCCCTGCTTCTTTTTTACTTTTCCTTCAACAAGCGCCGCATACGTTCTTTTAATTTTTCGTTCCATTAATAAACGATCCATAATCGCGCCAGCAATTCTATGCTTAGCAAACACAACACCACCTGTCGTATCTTTATCTAAGCGATGAATATGACGAACTTTCGTCTCTAAACCTTGCATTTGAAAATGAAAAGCAACAAGGTTTGCAAGTGTTCCCGTTCCACCTTTTTCAGAAGGATGTGTATCCATTTTCTCTGGTTTATTTACGATGAGTACGTGATCATCTTCAAATACTACATGTAACTCACCATACTCTGGTTCTACACCGTACTCTTCCTCAATAAACATATGAATTTGTAATTTATCGCCCTCTTTTAAAAATTCATTCCACCTTCTCTGTTCACCGTTAACAGTAACACCTTTTTCCATACGAAGCTGGTGTAATAACTTTTTCGGTATTTCCCATTCTACTTTTAATAACGATTCAATACTTATACCACTCCATTTAGTTGGAACAGTAATTTCGCACCATTCGCCCTTCTTCTTTGTTTCCATATTGTATCACCTTATTTCTATTGATTCTCTCATTGTAACGGAAAACACACTTTGATGCACCGCCAAAAATAGAGGACAGTCTTATAGTAGACTGTCCCCCTCACGCTCTAAGTCTTTTCATTTCCTGCAATAATTCTTCTGCTTTTTGTTCATAAGATAAATCTTTAAAGAAATCCGCCAATCGTTTATAGTCGTTATACGTATCTAATAAGTCATCCATCTTTTCTACTTTTATCACTTGTTGTTTTTGCTTCATTTTTACTGGATACCGATAGCCTGATACTTCTTGTATTTTGTAATACTCATCCTCTACTTGAATGACCTTTACAAGTTCCTCCTCTTCCGCATCCATCGTATACCCATCAAAGTCTCTAAGCAGTTCATAAATGATATGAGTCCATTCATCTTTTGGATAAAACCCTTTTTCTAACCGATAACCGACAATGCGATACATATGCCCATCGTTCTCAGCAAACTGTACTGTATCATTTAACTTAAACTTAAAATAACGAAACATTGCCTTCACCTACTTATTATGTAATGTTCTTATCACATACTATTTGCAAAATGTAGGCTTTGCTATTCATAAAAAAACACTCATCAATATGATGAGTGTTTTTCACGATGATTTTTCTCGTTTTTTTCGAAATGGCAGCCACCAGTTCCAGTCCCCAAACAACTTCATTAAGCTTGGTACGAGCATAAGACGAATAATTGTTGCATCAAGAAATATCGCTAATGCCACACCAAGACCCATTTGCCTTACTGGTAAAATATCAGTAAATGCGAACGCACCCGTTACAACAATCATAATTAAAGCAGCTGACGTTATGATTCTACTTGTCGAAACGAGCCCCTCTAACGTTGCTTGATCATTATCTCCTGTTTCTTCATAGAGCTCATGAATACGTGAAATAAGAAATACTTCATAATCCATGCTAAGCCCAAATACGAGGCCGAAAATGAAGATTGGTAATACAAATAGAACAGGACTCGCTTCTAAACCAAAATGACCACCTTCAAATACCCAAACAACAATTCCAATTGTTGCGCTTAAACTAAGTATATTCATAATAATAGCCTTAATTGGAATGAGTATAGAACGAAATGCAAATAATAATATAACAAAGGTCGATCCAAATATAACAGACATACCAATTGCAACTTTATCTTTAATTTCATCTTCTAACTCTTGTTGGAACGTCGTCATCCCGCCTAGATAATACGTAACATCCGTTTCTTTATAGTTCTTTTTAAAATCACGAACCCACTGTTTAGCAGTTTCTGTACGTGGTTTTGTTTTCAAAAAGATTTCTATTGTTGTCTTATTTTCTTTCGTGTACGCTTCAAATACAGGAGCTAGTTTCGCTGCTTCTGGCGACTCTAATATTCCAGCAACTTGATCTGCTTTCATTCCAGTTAACCCGTCGTATAAACTTCTTACTTCATATACTTTCTTATCATCTTTTAACTTTTGAACGACTTCTTCTATCTTTTGTAAACTTTCTTTTTCTTTCATATCTTTTTTCGTCTCTACCACTAACGTAACATCGGCATGTGTTTTGACAGTTTTATTAAATGCTTCTTCATACTTCTCATATGCAATCCTTGTATCACTCTGTTTAGGTAGAGCTTCCACATCAGGGAACTGCAAATTCGCAGTACGTAACGGCAATATACAAATAACAATAAATGTTGTAACAACAATAATCATTGCGATTGGATGTTTCATTACAAACTGTGCAAATTTACGCCACGCCTTTGCCGGCGTATGCGCTACTTGATTCTTTTTTAATATTCGTTTACCAATTAACGATAATAGCGCTGGAAGAAGTGTGAGTGAAAATAAAATACTCATAATCACAACAATCATTCCGCTAATTGCGACAGACTGAATATAATCTATCTTAAAGAAAAACAAACCAGACAAACCGACAAATACACATAATCCCGAAAATACGATGGCGCGCCCCGCTGTCTGATATGTAATTGCTATCGCTTCTTTTACCGTTCGTTTTGCAACTTCCTCTCGAAAACGGTTCACAAATAATAGTGCAAAATCAATGGACAGTGCAAGTCCAATCATCGGTGCAACATTTAATACGAAAATAGATAATTCTTTATCAATACCGATAAAGTATAATATGCCCATCGTGCTAATAACACTAAGCGCCCCATTTACAATCGGTAAAATAGATGCCAAAAGGCTACCAAATGAAAATAGTAATACGAGAAATGCAATTGGTAAACCAATCATCTCCGCTACTTTTAAATCATTTTGTGTTCTTTCATTGATCTCTTGATTAATTTTCGGAAAACCTGTAGGTGTTACTTTTAGTGCTTCATTACTTTCCTTTTCAATTTTATCAGCAAATTGTAATGTCTTTTCCATTCGCTCTTTATTTGTTTTCCCGGAAAATAAAATTGTTGCATAGCCTATATCATCCTGTAACATCTCTTTATTCTCTATTGGATGATGGAAAGATTCATATGTCTCTTTCTCTTGAACAGTCTTTACAATTTTCTCTATTTGCTTTTGGAATTCCTCATGTGAAGCATCCTTGTTCTTCTCAAAAACGAGTAGGAGCGTATCTTGAGACCGCTTAAAATCTTTATCTAAAATTTCTTTTGTTTTTTGATAATCTCCTTCTGTTTGGAACCCATCACCGCCTAATACTCCCGGCAGCTTTGGAGCAAAAATACCGAGTGCTATCGCAAGCAATAGTAACGCTACAATTACCGTATAACGAAACTGATACAAAAAAGCTCCTAACTTCCCCCACTTATCAACTTTATGTACATTTGTCTTCACACATTTTCACCTACTTTAAATAATTCAATTGTCACTTATACTGTATCACATCTTTATATAAACAAAAACGTCTGGAAAAACTATAATGATAGTTTTTCCAGACGTTTTTCTATCGCTCCTTATTAAGCCCCAATCTCTCGGTTAGTAAACGATGACAATAAATCGCGATAATTAACAAAATACCACCTGCGCAGTAACCAGCTAAAATATCAGTTGGATAATGTACATTTAAAATAACTCTACTTAATCCAATCAATACAATTAATATTCCCATCAAAATCGTAATACCATACTTCCCAGCTACACTCTTCCAATTGGCAGCAATAATATAGGCAAGAAAACCAAATGTCATAATAGATAGCATTGCATGTCCACTTGGGAAGCTATACCCAAGTGCGTCAAGCGCCTCATTTAATGACGGGCGGCTTCTTTTTACAACTTCCTTTATCCCTTTATTAACAAGATGTGTCGTTAATATAGCCATTGGATACACAATCATAGCAGCATAATAACGTTTTTTCCAAAAAACGAGCAAGCTTATAATTAGTGTCGTTATAACTCCAATTGCAGATCCTAACTTTGTAAAGTATGAGAAGAATGTAAGTGAACTTTCTGTTTGCAATCCTTTTATCATTCCGCGGACATATGTATCCACCGCTGTAACTCCGCTTGCTTGTACTCTCCAAACGATAATCCCGAATAAAGCAAGTAATAAAATCATGCAGATGAACTCATATCGATGTAACTTTTTCTTCAAACGATTTCCTCCTACTATGAAAAAATGCGATTTCTACTATAGAAACCGCATTTCCTTACTTATTTACCTTTTGTTTTTAACTCTGTCCAGTAGCGATCATAGTCTTTTAACTTATCGTCTACATCAACAAGCCATTCTGTACGATCTAATTCTTCTTTCGTTAAGAAGATCATGTGATTATCACGATATTCTTTACTATGAAGAGGATAAGCTTTTTCATTTGGATTACTGTAACCAATTGACTCGTAGTTTTTCACACTTACTTTTTCATCTAATAAGTAGTTCATAAACTTCTCTGCAAGTTCTTTATGTTTCGCACCTTTTGGAATTGCTAACGTGTCAGCCCAAATTGTGCCGCCTTCTTTTGGTACAACGTATCCTACATCTTTATTGTCTTTCGCAATAAATGCTGCGTCTCCAGACCATACCGTCCCAATCCAAGCATCTTCTGTAATAAATTTTTGTTTAATATTATCTGTATCGAATGCTAATAAGTTTGGAAGTAGCTTCTGTAAATCATTTGACGCTGTCTTTAACTCTGCATCAACTTTCGTGCTATTTGAGAATCCATTCTTTTTAAGCCCCATTCCCAGCACTTCACGAGAATCGTTTAATAAAGTAACGTGCCCTTTATATTTCTCGTTCCATAAATCTGCCCAGCTTGTAGGTACTTCTTTCACATACTTTTTATTGTATGCAATGCCTGTCACACCCCAAGTATATACTAGAGAATACTTATTCTCTGGATCGAACGCAGGTGTTTTAAAGTTAGAAACAAGGTTGTCAATGTTCGGGATGTTCTTCTTGTCTAAAGGCTCTAATAAGTCCATCTTCGCCATTGTTTTCACCATGTAATCAGATGGCTGAATTAAATCATATGTCGCGCCACCAGCTTGTAATTTCGCAAGCATTTCTTCATTACTTGCGTACTTATCATAGTTAATTTTCACGTTATATTTCTTTTCAAAATCTTTTAAAACTTGCTCATCAAAGTTGTCAGCCCAACTATAAATATTTAATTCTTCTTTCTTCTCACCACAGCCCGCAAGTACACATGCAACAAGGCCGAAGCTAATAGCTGCGCCAGCTAATGTCTTCACTAATTTCATCGGTTTATTACCTCCTCGTACTTTCTATATCATTCGTATTATAAAGGAAGGTGTCCTCCAGAGTTCTCTTCACCATCTGCACCTTTGTTACGGAAGATTTCAGATAGAACCATTAATCCTACGATAACGACAATTAAAATTGTAGAAAGAGCATTAATTTCAGGTGATACTCCGCGCTTAACCATACTGTAAATGTATAATGGCAATGTTGTTGATCCTGGTCCTGATACGAAGAAACTAATTACAAAATCATCAATTGATAATGTGAATGTTAATAATGCTGCCGAAACAACTCCCGGCGCAATTGCTGGAAATGTTACATAGCGAAACGTTTGCCAAGGCGTTGCTCCTAAATCATTTGCAGCCTCTTCTAAATCACGTCCCATACTAGACAGACGCGCCGCTAAAATAACAACAACAAATGAAATACTAAATGTAATATGCGAGATAATAATCGTAGTTTGTCCAAGTTCCATACCTAATTGACTAAATAAGATTAGTAAAGATAATCCCATTAAAATATCAGGAATTAAAATTGGTAAGTATACAAGACCATTAATCGCCCCTTCAAAACGATATTTATAGCGATGTAAGGCAATCGCAAAAAACACACCAAGAATTGTCGTTACAACCGTCGTTATAACTGCAATCGTCATACTATTTATAAACGCATCAATAACATCTTGTTTTTGAAATAAATCTGTATACCAATGGAATGTAAAGCCTTCCCATTCTGCATTAATGCGCGAATCGTTGAAGGAATATACCATTAAAACCATCATTGGAAAATACAAAAACAATAAAATTAACCAAGAATAAGAAACTAAAAACTTCTTCATCTTTGCCTATTCCCCTCCGTTTCCATCATATTTATATATTTTCGTTGCACGATAATATAAGTAAATTAACAGAACAGAGAATAGAACAACAATCAGAGATAACGCGGAACCAAACGGCCAGTCACGCGAGCCTAAGAATTGATTTTGAATTACGTTTCCGATTAACGCTACTTTCGATCCACCCATAACGTCTGATACAACAAACATTCCGATAGAAGAGACGAATACTAAAATAGAACCAGTCACAATCCCTGACATCGTCATCGGTACTGTTACATTCCAAAATGCCTTTGCTGGTGTTGCCCCTAAATCATAAGCTGCCTCTAGCTTACGCTTATCCAGCTGCTCAATTGCCGCATACACTGGTAAAATCATAAACGGTAATAAAGAATATACCATTCCGAGTATTACAGAAGGTGTATTATATAGTAAATTTAAAGGTTCACTAATAATACCTAGTTTCAATAACAATGTGTTTACAAGACCTTGTGAACGCAAAATAACAATCCATGCGTATGAACGAACAAGGAAGTTAATCCAGAACGGGATCGTTGCCAATAATAAAAGGATAGAACGATATTTACGATCAACAATTGTAATTGTATAGGCAAATGGATAACCAATTACTAAACAGAGTACTGTCGTAATAACCGCAATTTTCACTGTTTCCCATAACGTCCCCATATATAATGGATCAAACACGCGCACTATGTTATCTAATGTAAATTTCATTTCCACTGTCCCGTATGCTCCGCGCTGCATGAAGGCAAATGCGAGTACGAACAGAAGTGGAATTAGGAAAAAGAGTAACAGCCATACGACTGTAGGTAATGCGAGTAATTTCCCTTTTTTCAATTTAAGGTCACCTCGTCCTCTTGCTCCCAGCCTACATATACATTATCTCCAATGTTCCACTGTGCTGCTTCTTCAGCAGTTTGATATGCCATTAGTAATTCTGATGTTTTCTCATCACGTACATAAAGCTTTTCCATATTTCCAACAAACTCAACATCTTCAATATGTCCAAGATGGTATTCTTTTAAAATTGGCTCTTCAACCGAACGAACCTTTACATTTTCAGGGCGAACTGCTACGTAGTTTTCCCCATTTTTCACGATATTATTTTCACCGATGAACGTCGCAACGAACAATGTTTTCGGTTGATTATAAATTTCTTTCGGCGTGCCGACTTGTTCGATATGCCCTTTATTCATAACAACAATACGATCACTCATACTCATCGCTTCCTCTTGATCGTGTGTTACGTATATGAACGTAATTCCTAAATTACGTTGTAAGTTCTTCAATTCACGTTGCAAATCTTTTCTTAACTTAAAGTCAAGTGCTCCAAGTGGCTCATCTAATAGTAATACACGTGGGTTGTTTACAATTGCTCTTGCAATTGCTACACGCTGCTGCTGTCCACCAGAGAGCTTTGAAGGTTTACGGTTACGGAATTCAAGTAACTGCGTTAAACGCATTGCCTCTTCAGCACGTTCTTTCTGCTCTGCTGCTGGTACTTTTTGCATTTTCATACCGAAACAAATATTTTTCTCCACATTCATATGCGGGAATAGTGCATAATGTTGGAACACTAAGTTCATATGACGCTTGTATGGCGGCAAATCGTTAATCTTTTCATCATCTAATAGAAGATTCCCTTTAGTTGGCGTTTCAAAACCCGCAATCATACGAAGTAACGTCGTTTTCCCGCAACCACTTGGTCCTAAAATTGTTAAAAATTCTCCTTCTTTAATATCTAAAGAAAGAGGTGGGATAATCACTTGATTTCCAAAATGTTTTTCTACTGCTTCAACTTTAATAATCTTTTTCATTTTCCCGTCCTATCTACCTTAAATTTTAATTTTTATATTCATGAATAAATATTTATGTTCTATAGACTACTTTTTGTTTCGATCCAAACAAAAATGATTATTTAGCAAGCGTTCGCTTCTATTCTTTATGTAGTATGTTTGATTCATTTTCGCATGATACATAACGTCGAACAGAAAAACCCCTTCCATTGCGAAGGGGCTATTATCATACGGCTACGCCTACTGATAAACACCATCATCATTTTAACAACTTTCGTATGAATTTTAAAGCACTTTTTGTAGAAGAATAACGAATTTTCATATCGAATGCCGTAGATTGGGCTAAAATGCTTTTATAATGTGAAAAAGTCCGAAAACTTTCTTCCCCATGATAACTACCTAATCCACTACTTCCGACGCCCCCAAAAGGTAAATATGGCGTTGCAAGATGATAGACAACATCATTAATACAGCCTCCGCCATACGAAATATTATTCGTCACTTTCTTTTGCATTTCTTTATCTTCAGAAAATACATATAACGCTAACGGCTTCGGATGTTGCTGAATTGTGTCAATTACCTCTTCTACGTTGTCATACTCTACAATTGGTAAAATCGGACCAAAAATTTCATCTTCCATAACCGCATCTTGCCATGTAATGTCTGTTACTACTGTCGGTTCAATATACAACGTTTCTTTTTTATAATTCCCACCGATTACGGTTTTACCATCTTTCAAAAATGTACATAACCGTTCAAAATGACGCTCACTCACAATTCGTACATAACTTTCATTGTTCAGCGGGTTTTCCCCATACTGCTCCGTAATTTCATGTCGTAATGCCTCGATTAACTGTTCTTTTACAGAAGAATGGACATACATATAATCAGGCGCTACACACGTCTGGCCTGCATTTAAAAACTTACCCCAAACAATCCGTCTTGCTGTTACATCTATCTTTGCATCTTTATGTACAATACATGGGCTTTTACCACCAAGTTCTAACGTAAGAGGCGTTAATTGTTTCGCCGCTGCTTCCATCACAACTTTTCCAACACCCACACTACCAGTAAAGAAAATATAATCAAATGGTTCCCTCAGCAAAGCTGTACTCTCTTCAATACCGCCCTCTACTACCGCTACAAGCTCTTCTTGGAATAATTCATCTAACATTCTCATAAGAACTTTTGAAACGTTAGGCGTTAATTCTGACGGCTTTAAAACGACCGTATTGCCAGCTGCCAATGCTCCTACAAGTGGTGCAATTGCTAATTGAAACGGATAGTTCCACGGTGCAATAATAAGCGTCACACCATACGGTTCTGGTATTATTTTTCCCTTTGACCCAAAATGAGTGAGCGCTGTTCGAACACGCTTCGGTTTACTCCACGATGAGATATGTTTCAATTGAAAAGAAATTTCTTTTAATACATATCCAATTTCTGTTGTAAACGATTCGTGAACTGATTTATTTAAATCTAATTTCAAAGCTTGAAATATCTCTTCTTCAAAACGCTGAATCCCATCATAAAGCTTCTTCAAATTATTTTTTCTTGTTTCTATGCTTCTCGTATGCCCTTTTAAAAAATATTGCTTTTGCTTACTTACAATAGAAGAAACACTCATTCATTCACCTTCTCCCACTATTTTTATCCCGCTATAAACGGATAGTAAAACTCCCACCTCAAAATCTAGCGAACTCGTGGAAATTAGATGAGAGTCCAGCTGCCCGTAAAATCACAATTGGTGCAGGCTAATAATCAGTAGGGGATAGACAATCCCCACTGATTAAAGTTTCACTTTATCCAATTCTTTCATTATTTATATAGAACTTTTTTTATTCGTAAAGTTACATTATATATAATTTTTCCTTTTATATAAAATTCATTGCTCACAAAAAAACTACCGAAAGAAAATCTCCCGGTAGTTTTACGGTATTAACGGTATAAACGAACAGCACCTGCAGAGTTATCATCAGCTTGTCCTACTACTTCAAACTTCAGACCAAGCTTCGGTAAAATACGTCCTGCATCTGGAATTTGCTCATTGATATACTTTTTAGAATCATCAAACTTCGGTACACCTGCTAAGCCATTATATGTAAACGTTCCACGCGTTGGAGATACAACTTTCCAAGCTGGCGTTTTATCGAATGAGAACGCCGCATCAGCGATTTGGAATCGTGTACTACTCTTAACTGTCGGTTTACCATTTAAAGTTCCTACAATTGCTTCTGGATGAGAATCAACTACACCAAGGAAACCGTGTCCTGGATGTACGCCAACCCAGTTATCTGTGTACTCTGAATCCGCATACCATACAACCATACCAGTGTTATATTGTGGACCGCGAGCAAATTTCAATGCGTTATCTGAACCAGCATAGTTTCTCCACTCTACATAGTAGTTATGTTTTTTCTTCTCAGTTCCGTTAGAAACAGCGAAACCATCTAATTTGAATTGTGGTGCACCTTCTGCATCATCAGAGAATGCAACTTTACCATCTACTGTTAATGAAGCATTATCAAGAGTGAATCCATTTAATGCTAGACCACCATCAGTAATGTAATCAAATGTTAATTTTACTTTCTTACCTTTGAATTGGCTTAAATCATATGATTTATCAATCCATTTTCCATTTGTCGTAGCTGTATTTCCACTATTTGCTTTCTCACCAATTCTTTCGATTAACGTTTGTTGACCGTCTTCTGTTACAGCGTGTACTTCAAGGAAATCGTACTCTGCTTCGATTTCATACAATGATTTGAAATCAAATTTCGCAGTCGTTGCATTTGTTAAATCAAACAGCGGTGTTTCCATCTTTGTATGAAGATCGTCACCTTTTGTGCTGTAGTAATACTGTTTACCAAATGCTGGTGCGATCGTTTTTACATCTTTATCCGGTAAGTTAACACGAATCAAACCTGGTCGATCAGATTTCGTAACACTTTGGTCTAAGTACGTTGCAAGACCGATACCTTTATTTAATTTCTCGTAATCTACTTCTACGATATTTGCCCAGTTACCACCGATTGTTTTTTGGAAAAACTCTTTATTTTGTGGTGATAAGCTCGTCGGTGTTGTTCCTGCAATTTTACCAGCCCAGCTTCCGCCACTCATAATAGACCAAGCTTCAACCGGCTCACCATTACCGCTATATTGTGTATCATACTCATCTGGAAGACCTAAATCATGTCCATATTCATGTGCGAATACACCAACCGCGCCATCTTCTGGTTCAATTGTGTAGTCGAATGCTGCCATCTTTCCACCCCAATATGGAACTTTCGCTTGTGTACCTTCAATTTGGAATGGTTTTGGCCCAACTGTCCAGCGATGTGACCAAATTGCATCATCACCTAATTTACCGCCACCAGCTTCTTGTCCAACACCCGCATGAATAATCATTAAGTGATCGATTAAACCATCAGGTTGATTTTGATTTCCATCACCATTTACATCATATTGATCAAATTGATCAAACTGTGATAAATCAAGGCCACTATCTACAGCTGCCTTTAATGCATCTTTTACTAGATCACGTGGTCCTTTTGGTCCTTTATTATCATGACCTGTTGCTGCATCAGCACCGTAATCAGCTGCTTTACCAGGAACTGTTAACCATTTTGTAACTGTTCCATCTACAGTGTAACTACCACCAGATTGCTCTTCATAATATTGTTTAAACGTTTCGATTTTACTTCCGTCATCTAACGTAAACGGCTCGTTACCAAATAACATTTTTTCATAATGTTCTTGATTAAAATCGTTGGAATACATGTAACCAGGTTCTTTATCAATATTGTTATGCTTGAAATCAGCATACTCTACAAGTAAAACGAGTACTTTATCTTTACGAACTTCACCGTTATATCCTTTTTGTTTTGCCGGTGAAGTTGGTACTTTACCATTTAAGCCCCCTTTAACTGGACCTGTTCCTGCTGCAGTCCCGTTTGCTGGTTGCTCTGATTTTTCTTTCGTATCTGCCTTTGCATCTTTCACTTTCTTTAAAAAGTCAGATGCTTCTTTCGTAAGCTGGTCCCCATTTGCTGCTTCTTTCCCAGGATTTTCACCCTTTTTGTTCTCTACATATTTTTCGACAGCTTTCTTTGTTTCTGTCTCTGAAGCTGACGAATCAATTACCCCACGTTCTTTTAGCGCATTTGCTAATCTCTCTTCTGGAATCAAATGATCATCAACTGGGCTCGTAGCTGTTTTACTTACAGGCGTTTCAGCATAAGCAGATTGGCTGCCAGCGCTGAATGAAATACCTAAAACCGCTGTTAAAGCAATTGATGATAACACTTTAAATGGTTTCTTTTTCATCCCTTATTTCCTCCCCTAATAAATAATATGTATTACAAATTGAATTTTATTAAAAATTCAATATTTTTTCAATATTTAGTTTTATTATGTAATTTTTTTAATATATTTGTAAAAATTCCATAGTTAGTATACGAATATATCACAATTCAACAATATTTTCTGAAAATATTGAAAAATCACTCCGAACAATTTATAATTATGTCCATTGAGGGAGTTTAATGGGGATTTTATCTTTGTTTTATCTACACAATACTTGATAATTCGATACATAAAATACAAAATTCGATTCATTATCATTTATTCTGTAGCAGCAATTATGACCAATAATTAGGGAGGAATTACACTTGTACAAAGATAAGACAGACGCACTGGACCAAGAATGGATTGATTTAATGCTTGAAGCTCTAGATGCTGGTATCGCCCTGAAAGATATCGAACACTTTTTCCAACGTATGAAGCAAACGAGCCAGGCTCAATAGCCTTGTTCTTTTTAACGAAGTTTATGTTATAATAATGACATCATCAGACGACTACACATTGATAGAAAGGTGCGCAAATATGATTGGAGAACGTATAAAACGCCTTCGTTTACAAAAAGGCATTTCATTAACAGAACTCGCCGAAAAAGCTGGTGTCGCTAAATCTTACATTAGTTCCATAGAACGGAATTTACAAAAAAACCCTTCTATTCAGTTTCTTGAAAAAATCGCAACAGTGCTACAAATTCCAGTTGATACTTTACTTCACGATGAAACAACAACGGAAACTAACCTAGACTCCGAATGGACACAGCTCGTTAAAGATGCTATGAGCTCCGGTGTCTCCAAAGAACAGTTTCGTGAATTTCTTGAATTTACAAAGTGGAAGCAAAATCACAAATAATACATAGAAAGAAGTGCTTACAACCGGCACTTCTTTTTCTTTATAAAAAAAAGCGGGGGATACCCGCTTTTTTATTATTTTTCTTCGCCAGCTTCTTGGTTAGCATTGAATGTCCATTTTAAATTCAATGAATCACCTTGGAAAATATTTTGGTCTTGATTATTATCTACGAATTCAAACTGTACCCATAAATAGTCTTCTGAATCTGGAGCTAAACCACCATTCTCAGCCCACTCTGGAGCAAAGACGTCTTTAGCTAAAACATCCGGATCCACATCTTTTAACTCTGCTAAAGTTGTTTCATATACAGGCTCGCTTCCTTTATCCCAGTTCCAAAGGAATTTTACTTTAACATGCTTACCAAAGTCTTCACCAGCATTATCACCTTTTGCATCGTTCACAGTATACTCTGTTGCTAATTTAACATCTTTAATTGTTAACGAACCACTGTTCTTTAATAAGAACTCTCTCTTAACACTATCTCCTGGTTTTAAATCTTTAATATCTACAAGCGTTTTAGGGTTTAATGTAAGATCTAACGTCCCAGCTGCAAATGTATTGTTCGATACTTCTTTATCACTAAAGAATGCAAATGTTCCTCCACCAATTAAAGATAACCCCAATGCTGCTGATGCAACTCCCATACCTAATTTCTTTTTCAGACTCACAATCAATTCCCCCTAGCTGTTTTTTGTATTTTTACATTGCTATCTCTTATATACATAAGAGGTGTAACTAAAACTATATTAGCTAAGCTAATATTCGTTCTTTTTTAAAAACCTTAAGTTCATTATAACGAACGAACCTATGTAAATACAACAAGTATTTATTAGTATTTTCAGTTATTTTTATTTCTCAATACTGTTTTGATTTTTCAGAAAATTAAAGGTGAATACTTTAATGATTTTCACTTGTTCCACACTCAAATACATTTAATACTATAAGAAAACGAAAGCAAGACAAAGAGGTGAGGGATGATGCGTCCTCACACTCATATAAACATTAATTTTTTCATGGCCATTTACAGCTTGTTCATTCGTTTTTTCTGGTACTATACTAGTATTTTCTATTTTTTCTGCTCTTCTGTTTTCTTCTGTTCTTCTACTTTTTTCTGTTCTTCCACTTTCTTCTGCTCTTCTACTTTTTTCTGTTCTTCTGCTTGTTTCTGTTCTTCTGCTTGTTTCTGTTCTTCTGCTTGTTTCTGTTCTTCTGCCTGTTTCTGTTCTTCTGCTTGTTTCTGTTCTTCTGCCTGTTTCTCTGCTTCTATTGCATCGTTTAATTGTTGATGAAGGGCCTGAATCTGCTCATCAATAGCTGGCAAACTAACTTCTTTCTCAATATAATCGCGCTTATCTTTTATACTATGAAAGCCTGCATTCACATATAAGGCTACTTGCTGAATCGACTCACTTTTATTCACTTTTAATTCTTCCTGTATTTGATTGTAAGGAGTTTCTATTTCAGTATATACATTTTGCAGGGCTTCCTTCTCAGAAGCAATTTTCTCACGTCCTTGCTGCCATACTACAATTGCCTGTTCTATTTCTTCAATAGAAGTTGCTTTCAACTTCCCCTTCATTTCTCCATACTCATGTTCAATAAACTGTTTATGCTGTCCAGCTTGTTCTTTTAACGTATCAACTGTTTTTGGAAATATAATCGCTGTAGAAAGAGCAGCTTCTACTTTCGTTTCATGAATGAATGCTGCTTCTGTATACGTCATTATTTGAGATCCTAAATAAAACGTAATAGAGCACATACACGGCAATATAAGCATCTTTTTAAAATTACGCGGTCTTTTCAGCATCTTAATCTCTCCCATCGAACAATTCGTTCTTTATACAGAACATTACTTATATTATAGTAAAGAACTATTAAAATTGATAGACATATACTAGAAAAATAGAAAAAGAGCTATCCATGTGATAGCCCTTTTTTATTATTATCTTTCTTCACCTGCTGTTTGTTGTGCATCAAACGTCCAATTTAATTTTAATTTATCGCCTTGGAATTCATTTTGATCTTTACCATTATCAACAAACTCGAATTTCACTGTAAATTTATCAGAATTACCTGCAGAAATACCTTTTTCATCCCAGAACCAAGCAGCTAAATCATTATCAACCGCTGTAAGTGTGTCACCCTTTAATTTATCTAGTGTTGTTTCTTTTACAATTGTTTCATGCTTATCTACATTTTTTAAGAATGTTACTTTAATGTGTTTACCAAAATCTTCTTTATTGTTGCCTTTTGCATCTTCTACACTATAATCCGTTTTTAGTAAAACTTTTTTTATGTCTAAAGAGCCTTTATTCTCTAGTTTAAAATCTCTTTTGATTGTATCCCCAGGTTTTAAATTTGATACATCAACTACTGTTGTTGGATTTAATGCTAAATCAAGTGTCCCAGCTGCGAATGTATTGTTTGACACTTCTTTGTCGCTGAAAAATGCAAATGTTCCTCCACCAACTAATGCTGCTCCTAGTACTGCTGATGCGATACCCATTCCTAATTTTTTCTTTAAAGTCATGTCCATATCCCCTTAATATATATTTGTTAACTTCCTAAACGGAAAGTATAACCAAACTAATTAGACGGATTGTTCTACTTTTTTCTCTTTCTTTTCTCCATCGATGCTACGAATAGCGCCAAAAATAGAAATCGCGGAATAACCTAGTAAAAAGACTCCTGGAATGATAAGAAGCAATGCTGCTCCCGCCTTAGAGTTTGCATAATTCAGTAAATAACCAACGTAAGGAACCGTAATATCTGCGTACTTGCCAATTACATTCTCCGCAAGTACTGGTTCTAAATCAGGGCCGTTGTTGTTATCCCCTTTTGTTTCATACATTACTTTTCCATTTGTATCTTTCACACCGATAATACGGTGAGTGATAATTTTTTCATCTTTCTCTTTAAAGGTAATCACATCACCTTTTTGATATTTAGAACCATCTTTCGTTGGCTCTATCGCAATGATTGATCCTGTTAAAAATGTCGGTTCCATCGATCCTGATAACACTGATTTAAATTGATACCCCATCACTGTCGGATCTCCGCCACTCGCTTTTGACGAAACAACCACAAAAGCTAAAAAAACCATCAATGCAAATAAAACAAATGAGATAACGTTGCTAATAATCTTCCAAACGAATTTCATCGTCTCTCTCCTTCTCCGTTGTTTTATATTATTTGAAGTATGTGATATTCACTTTCGTTCTTTAATAAGAACTTAATTAAATAATATAACGAACAAAATGGAAATGCAATAAGAAAATTTACAATTATTAGTTAATTTTCCGAAAAAATATATGCAAACAAAAAAGACCGTGACAAAATCTCTTCACAGTCTTTTTACTAGTAATTTATTTTTCTTCTGATTTCATTCCTTTTGTATTCCGACGCAACACTACATATAAAATGGCTCCAAATAATACAATGGCTCCTATCCCAATGCTTATCATTTTCACATTTGAGTCTTTTACTTCAGGCGCAACTGTATCTTTTTTAGGCATCGCAAAAGTAACATCTTCTTTTGAAAGAACATTTATCGTCGCAATTGTTTGATTATTTTTCGTAATATCAACTGCACCAACTACTTCACCACGATGGATTCCCTTATGATACAAAGAGTCTTTATCTAATGAAACTGCCCGGAAAGTAGTTCTCACATTTTTCCCTTCATCTTTCTTAAGCATAAGCTCTGCACTTTTTTCAAGTTCGCTATCAATATCTTTATTTAAATACGTTGTCTTTTGATGCCAACTCTGTTTATCTAGCACCGTTTGCTTCACAAATTGCCCAAAAGAATATTCCGCCATCTGTTTCAAATCTTCATAAATTTCAGGTCTTTGAGAAGCCATTACTACATTTATAATACGATTTCCGTCTTTCTCATTTAATAAAACGAGTGTATTGCGCGCTTCATTCGTAAAACCCGTCTTACCGCCAATACTATATGGGTTTTCAAAATAAGTAGATTTATTAAAAATAGAAACCGTCTGCCTAGATGTCGTAACGGTTGTTCTTTTCGTATTCATCGCTTGCAAAATTTCAGGATACTTTTGCACACCTCTCGTAATCATAGCCATATCATATGGCGTCGTATAATGATTCGGATCATGCAATCCATTTGGTGTTACAAAGTGACTATCTGTAGCCCCTAGTTGCTTCGCTTTTTCATTCATCATATTAGCGAAATTCTCAACACTCCCGCCAATCCGCTCCGCAATCGCATACGACACATCATTCGCACTTAACACCATTAAAATCATAAGCGCAGTATTTCTATTTATTGTCTCACCAGGTTGAAACTCAATTTGATAATTACTCTTCTCTTGATCTAGTGCTAATTGTGAAAACCTAAATTGATCTTCTGGCTTCGTATGCTCCATAAGTAAAATTGCTGTTAGCACTTTCGTCATACTAGCAGGAAATGCACGATGATGTGCATTTTTGTCATACAACACATCCCCTGTTTTCGCATCAATCGTAGCTGCAAACTGACTAAAAACATTCGGTCCTTCCGCGGGTGGCGGCGCCACTTGTCCTGGATCCACCCCAACATTTGTCTCAGCATGTAACGTCATAGGTGTCAAAAAAAATAAACAAATAACTGTAATAAAAGCCAAAATCTTCTTAAAATTAACCATATGACTCTCCCTTTTCAATTTACTTCCTTAACAAAAAAAAATCTACCAATCTATATGTAATTTGTATTAAATTGGAAGAATATTAGCTATTTTTTACTATATCATACTTTTACGATGAAGAACATAAATATACAATAAAAATAAGAAGGAATTACTCTTTCTTATCCTTCTCATCAATCAACGAATCTATTAACTTTTGACTAGCTTCCTCGGGCGTAATCTCATCCGTCATACCCATAAACGACCAACCTTTAGAATCAACCCACTCAACGAACTCTTGCAAAAACTCATCATGCGTCACATCCACATCAAGAATCGACCCATTAATCGAAATCGTTCTATTTCTAGACACACGCATCTTGAACGTTTTTCTCACCATTACAACTTTTCTCCCTCTACTCCTGAATATTTATGAAATAATCTTGTATCTCTGTTATACATGATTTTAAGTAAATTGTAAAAAGGATATATTGGCCAATTTGGATATTGAAAATGAAAACCTCTTATCCTACATAACCCTCATACGACATACAATCGATCATAAATTACTGAAAAAATCCATATAAAAACAAACCAACTTACATTTTATCACACCAAATACACTTGACTTTAGTACGACGATATAGAATATATTAGAAAATAACTTAAAATGAGGAGGAACTCCATGGCGCGTTGTACGTATTGTAAAACTAAGTGGAAAGTAAAGGAGGTCTGGTCGCTTCTCATAACATTTGAAAAAGATTGTCCGTATTGTTTTGGAAGGCAATATGTATCAAGGAAAACATTGAACGCTATGCCAGAACTTATAAGCTTACCTCTACACTTCTTATTTCCTTTTCTTGTTGATTTAAGTAATGAAGGCCCTTTAGATTGGTATCGGAAATCATAACACTTCAGCACCTTCTACTTATTAAATATAAAAACATACATAATAATATAACCTCTGAAATAAACCTATTTTCTATTACACTACCTCTTTAAAAACTTACTACACAAAAACATTGTAAATTTTCAGTTAATTATATATAATTGCTTTAACATAATGATTAAAAATTCGAATACATAATCATTTTTGAAGATCCCGTAGCTCAGCAGGGAGAGCGCCACCTTGACAGGGTGGAGGTCGTGAGTTCGAGCCTCTCCGGGGTCATATGCCAAAAATAGCGATTTACCAACTGGTAGATCGCTATTTTTGGCATATGATTTAACTCGCAGAACTGGAAGTAAATTGTAATATATAATAATTTCAGTATTACTATACCCTACTCACTTAAAAATCACCTGTACACCTTTAATCAATAAAAAAGCTATCTGTGTATGATGTAAATCATGAAAGCGAATCTTGGATACAACTATTTTTTAATCAAAGCATCTATTTTCCAGATTATACATATGTGCCAGTGTGAACTTCTATAGTAGTTTTGTTAAATCATTTCCTTCACACTTTCCGTATAAATCAACTTATAGGAAAGTGAACAATATACACCCGCAAAGTCGGTGATCCATATCATTGAATATTACCCTTTACCATGTCGTTACGCTCCTCTCCATTTATATAAATTTAATTCTTCTAAGTATGTATTAAATCTCGGCCTTTTATTAGACATAAAAAATCCCCTCCAAGTACTAGTGTAACAGCCATGTGTATACATGTTCTTTTTACACTTCCTACTGAAAGGGGAAACTATTAAATTTATATACTGTTATTAGCAGTTACTTGTTTTTCCTTAATGGCCTTAATAATCGATCCGGTAGCGATTAAAAGAGTTCCTGCGATAAAGAATGCTGCACTAAGTACAAAGAATGCTGTAAGTAAATTAGAGTTAATAATGTAATTGTACGCGTCTCCGCCCACATAAACATGCTTATTTAACTCACTATATTCACTAGCCATATAATACCCTTCAATTTTGTCAATTCCCTTATATAGCAGTACCGCCGAATGTATATAAAAAATTACCGCCCAAATTATCCATTTTTTCATGATTGTATTTACTCCTGTTGTCTATTTTATTATTTATTACATGATTAAAATTTTTCAATTTTATATTTCTTAATCTTGTAAAGCCTAGTCTGCTCACAAAGATGACTGCACCTGTAATCGCTTCTCTTAGCTTTTTAGAAGGTTTTCTAACCCCTTCTTTCCAGCATTTCTTTAAACTTATTCAACTGGAATAAGTTTAACTTGCTCTGCTGTCTTGATAATATCGCCAGTACCAGTAAAGAAAGTATAATCTCCACGACCTACTGAACTATTGCCCAGAATAGTATTTACTGTTGCTGAACCACTCTTGCTATCAAAGACAACGAAGTTACTACCACGTCCTACTGCTGTAGCTTTATAACGACCAGCAGGAATATCTTTTCCCACTATATATTCACCTGCACCTAGCACTCTAGGTTCTTCTTGCTTAGCCTTAACGCCTTCGGTAAGCTTCTGCAGTTCACTTGTCTTTGATTGGATATCCCCATCTAATTTCCCTACTTCTCCCTTTTTAGCCTCTACATCTTTACCTAGTTTATCAACTTCTGACGTTAGTTGATTCTTATTTGCTACTAGGGCCAAAGTCTCTTCTACTTCAACTTTCTTGTCAGCAAGCTTCTTTTGTTCTGCATCAATACCTTCTTTGACCTTGCTCTTCGTGTAACTTAATTCTTTTTCCTTTTCTTCTGCTTTCGCTTTTGCCTCTTCGTATGTAACCTTTTCTTTCTCGATAGTAACCTTGGCACCACTAGCGCCAATTGAATACGAAATTACTAATCCAACGATTACTGCTATAGTAATCCATAATTTTTTTGACTTTACAATTTTCATATTTCTTCCCCCAGTTGAATATTCTATATTAATATATCATACTTTTATAACATTTATAACGAGAAAAATGTAAGATTCATAGCATATCCAACCCCATCTCTCTATACTAATTTTTTCTTTAGCCAATCACTAACATTCTATAGTCAATATTAATAAATGAGGTACGCTCTCAAAACTTTCCATTATAATAACAGCATAGAACTACATATAAGTTATTTTTACTAGCTTGCATAAAAAAAGATGCCAGCAAATGCTGACATTTTTTTTACTACTTTCAAATTCTCACTCTAACATTGTGTAACTATCGTTCTTTTACAAGAACTTAATCACTTCCCACCAAACATCTTCTTCAAAGACTTCGCATTAGCAAATAACAATTCTTGTAGGTTGTCATCAGCAACAATTTTATAGTCACCATCTTTATCTTTCTTTAAGTTCAATGTAACTTCGCGAGTTGCCATTGTTGCATCTTTATCTGATAAGTGTTTGATGACAGCTGATGTCATTGTCTTTTCGATTGCTTTTTCAGATTGCTCTTTGTCTTCGCTAAAAGCACTAGCGAAGGCCATTGGCATAACTTCTCCCATTGCTTTTGTTACAGCAACAGATAGATCGGCAGATGTAATTTTCACTTTCACTTCTGCTTTATCATCGTTTTTGGATACTTCTTCTAGCTTTTCAAATTTAAAGTTTTTCATAATTGCGCTTAGCATTGCTTTTGCTTCCGCATCGTCTGTTTTTTCATTTAGTTTACTAAACTCTTTGTCACTTACAACAAATGTACGAGCTTTTTCTATATCATCTTTTTGCATTGATGTTAAAAATTCTTCAACAGTATCTTTCGGATTAGCGCATCCTGCTAAAACACCAACTGTTAATCCTACTACCATCCATATGCTCCGATCAAAAATCATAGGCGATAACCAAAGCGATATATTAATAGCCGCAAATAATAGCTATAATATGAAATTACTGCCTGCATATGAATCTCCTTTTCATTATAATACTTGCTTTAACATCGGCCTTGCTACTCTATATTCTTCACTATTAGGCTCTTTTATGATTATGGATAGCCTTTCATCCTCTTCTTCTACAATCATTTCAAATACTTCTGTTTTTTCTTGTAATATGTTGGACTCACTATCTTTAGTAGGCTGTTTGCTCGTTTCAATTTTCTTTGTCACTTCACCAAGTTTTTGCCCAACTTCTTCTACTTTTGCAGGTTCATCCGTAACATAGTATTCCTGTTCGTCCCATACTAATATAGGTGGTACTTGTTCTCGTTTGTTACATATTATATAAGTAATGCTAGCTATAAGTAGTAGACATATTGCTATAAAGAAGATAGCTTTTTTATTCATATACTATTCTCCTTATCTATCATTTTATTGGATTATATAATACAAAATATAGATATTAAATGGATTTTATGGTAATTTTTAGTTTTGTTTTCAAAAAGAAAAACCTTACATAAGTAAGGTTCCGTTTTTAAACTCTACAGTGACTGATTTATTAAAACAATCATTACGATAATCGCTATAAACATAACGACTAAACAGCCGATTAATTTATAAAACCCTCTTTTCGTTAACGTCCCGCCTTGAACGTCTTTACGAATGAATAAGAATACAGCTAAAAATAAAACAAGCCCCATACCAAAAGCATACATCATTTGCATATGTTAATCTTCCTTTCTCTATTACATCTTAATATCTTTTTGCCAAAACAACAAATGAGATAAAGTGAAACTTTAATCAGTGGATTTTTTCCATCCCCTACTGATTATTAGTCTTCACCAATCGGGCTTTTATGGGCAGTTGATCTCTCACCTAACTTCCTCGCATTTTCCAAATTTCAAGGTGAGAGTCTTACTGCCCGCAAATAGCGGGATAAAGACGGTACTCATCGTGAGTGCCATAAGTATGTTCAGTAGTTCAACCGCAGATAGTGTAATGACATTTAAGTTTAAGCCAATAGAGAAAAGAAGATAATATGCTGTTAACGTAAAAACTGAAGAACATCCTTTTATATAGAAGAAACTTTTCAATTTCAGCACGTCTATTTTGAAATGAATCATGGAACAATGTATATATCCGTTACTATATCTCCTCCCCGCTTTTATAAAAATTTAATATCTCCATATTTGTTTTATCCTTTTAACACATTTCATTTATCTCTTTATTCCATGAAATGTGTTATTGGTTTTACGGTGTTTTTCGGCATATTTATAGAAACTAACGGATTATGAAGCATTTTTTATGTTTAGCCACTTTTTTTGTAGAAATCCTTCATTTTCCTTTCGATATTTAACACTATCTAAATAAAGTTTACGATAAATTCATAATTTTTTATTTTTTATACTATATTCCGTTATATTGTTGTATAATATCAATGAAAGCGCTTATTATTTCAATATACATAATTCGAACCATATTTTACCGAAACATTCTAACTATTATACCTATATTTAAATGCAACAATTATAGTTGTTAGTATAGGTATACCAAATATATCCACCCCATTTTTCTGTAAAATTACTTTATAACATGAAAGATTAACTTGGGTGATAAGTTATTGTGAATGTTTTTTTACAAAACAGATAAGTAATAGTGTTTGGTATTATGTAAATTATTGTAATAACATAAGAGTAAAGAAAACAATTACATTATTTATTAGTTAATCAATTATTGAAAAAGAGCAAAATGCACCTTTTGTATGGAAAAGGATTATATGCATTGGGAGGTTTAAACAAATGACGAGGAAGAATTCAACGACAAACCCTTGGGCCAAGTTCCACGGTCCGAACCTTGGTTATGTTATTGAGCAGTATGATCTTTACGTAACTGGAGCAGGTTCTGTTGATCCGGAATTACAAGAGCTTTTTGAAATTTTTGGAGCTCCTTCGTTTCAAGATGATGTCGTAACAGGGGACAACACAGCAACACATTTTTCTCCTCAAAACACAGGGAACATTGAAAAAATTCTTAAAGTCGTTCAACTTGTTGAGCAAATTCGCTCTTTCGGGCATACGTTGGCTCACATCAACCCGATGGAAGATGCTGCAAATGGACAATCTCTTCTTGAGAAAGCAATGAACGAACTGAGCGATGCTGATTTGAAAGCGATTCCAGCGAAAACAGTATGGCAAGATGCACCAGAAGGTATTCACACTGCACTTGATGTAATTCATAGATTAAAAGACGTTTATACAAAATCTTTAGCTTATGAATTTTCTCATATACAAGATAGTGAAGAACGCGCGTGGTTGCATCAAATGGTGGAATCAAATTCATTGCGTCAACCACTATCAAATAAAAAACGAACTGCTCTTTTAAAACGTTTAACAGCTGTTGAAGGTTTCGAGCAATTCTTGCATAAAACATTCGTTGGGCAAAAGCGTTTCTCTATCGAGGGCGTTGATATGCTTGTACCTGTTCTAGATGAAATTGTTCTAGAAGGTGCCAAGGGCGGCGTAGAAGATGTCATGATTGGTATGGCTCACCGCGGTCGTCTAAGCGTACTTGCACACGTACTAGAAAAACCGTATAGTCACATGTTTGCTGAGTTCAAACATGCAAAAATAGAAGGCGCAGTGGCAAATGCTGGATGGACTGGCGACGTAAAATACCACTTAGGTAGAGAACAAGTCGTTAGTAATGAAGAAGTTAGCACTCGCGTTACATTAGCAAATAACCCAAGTCATCTTGAGTTCGTTAATCCTGTAGTAGAAGGTTTCGCACGTGCGGCTCAAGAAAACCGTAAAAAATCTGGTCTTCCAGAACAAGATACTTCAAAGTCATTCGTAATTTTAGTTCATGGTGATGCTGCATTCCCTGGTCAAGGTATTGTGTCTGAGACACTCAACTTAAGCAGATTGAACGCGTACCAAACGGGCGGAACAATTCATGTTATCGCAAACAATGCAGTTGGTTTTACGACTGATAGCTATGATTCTCGTTCTACGAAATATTCAAGTGACCTTGCAAAAGGTTTTGATATTCCGATTGTTCACGTGAACGCTGATGATCCGGAAGCCTGTCTTGCTGCAGCTAACCTTGCGATTCAATATCGCATGTTGTTCAAAAAAGACTTCTTGATCGATTTAATTGGTTACCGCCGCTATGGTCATAACGAAATGGATGACCCAGCAGTTACGCAACCACAAGTGTACAAAAAAATTAAAAACCACCCTACTGTAAGAGCAATTTATGCAGATCAATTACAAGCTGATGGTGTTCTAAATGCAGATGAAGTTGAAACAATTACACAGTTTATACAAGAGCAATTAAAATCTGACTATGCACAAGTACCACCAGCTGATACGGGCGATGCAACAATTCACGTTAAAGTGCCAGATGTTGTTGCAAAAGGCATTCAGCCCATCGATACTGGTGTTGAGATTGACTCACTTCGTGCAATTAATGCAGGCTTATTATCTTGGCCTGAAGGATTTAACGTATATCCGAAAGTGAAGAAAATTCTTGAGCGCCGTAAAGATGCTCTTGAAGAGAACGGTAAAATTGAATGGGCACTTGCTGAGTCATTAGCATTCGCTTCTATTTTACAAGAAGGTACGCCAATTCGTTTAACTGGTCAAGATTCACAGCGTGGTACATTCGCGCATCGTCATATCGTATTACACGATACTGATACAAATGAAACATATTCACCATTACATCGCTTACCAAACATTAACGCTTCATTCTCTGTTCATAACAGTCCGTTATCTGAAGCTGCAGTTGTTGGTTATGAATATGGTTATAACGTATTCGCTCCAGAAACTCTTGTTATGTGGGAAGCACAGTATGGCGACTTCTCAAATACTGCGCAAGCATTATTTGATCAATATGTATCAGCAGGAAGAGCAAAATGGGGTCAAAAATCAGGTTTAGTCCTTCTATTACCACACGGTTATGAAGGTCAAGGACCAGAGCACTCTAGTGCACGTCCAGAGCGTTTCTTACAGTTAGCTGCTGAGAACAACTGGACAGTTGCAAACTTAACGAGTGCGGCACAGTACTTCCATCTCTTACGTCGTCAAGCATCTATCTTAGGAACAGAAGCTGTTCGACCATTAGTGCTTATGACGCCGAAGAGTTTATTACGTCACCCACTTACGCTTTCAACTGCTAGTCAGTTAAGTGAAGGACGTTTCCAACCTGCTTTAGAACAAGAAAACCTTGGTACGAAACCAAGCAAAGTAAAACGTCTTGTTTTAAGCACAGGTAAAATGGCGATTGACTTAGCAGCAGAAATTGAGTCTGGTAAACATGAATACAACTTAGATGAGGTTCATGTCGTTCGTATTGAACAGCTGTACCCATTCCCTGCTGAGAAAGTTCAATCTATTATTAAACGCTTTAAAAACTTAGAAGAAATCATTTGGGTTCAAGAAGAACCTCGTAATATGGGTGCATGGCATTACATGGCTCCAATTCTGTTCGAACTAGCTGGAGATAAAGTGAAAACAGGTTACATTGGACGCCCTGATCGTTCTAGCCCATCTGGTGGCGATCCATTCGCTCACAAAGCTGAGCAAGAACTAATCGTTGCACACGCTTTAGATGTGAAGTATAACTTCCGTCAAGATAAACAAGAAATTGAAGTTTACAGCAACTAAAAGTAACAATGAAGATTTCTAGCTTGATCTTGGGCAGATATTCTGCCCAAGGCGAGCTAACAAATGGAGATTACCGAAGATAAAAGAAGAAAAACACACCGTTAGGCAAATAAGGGGAGGACATTTAAAATGATCGAAATTAAAGTACCTGAGCTTGCAGAATCTATTACCGAAGGAACTATTTCACAATGGCTTATCAACGTAGGCGACAAAGTCGAGAAAGGTGGCAGCGTTGTTGAGCTTGAAACTGATAAAGTCAATGTAGAAATCATTGCAGAAGATTCAGGTATTGTATCGAAATTACTAGGCGAACCTGGGGATACAGTTGAAGTTGGCGCAACTATCGCAATTTTAGATGCGAATGGCGCACCAGTTGCAGTAAGTACACCTGCTCCAGCTGCTGAACAACCAAAACAAGAAACAGTTGAAGCACCGAAAGCAGCAGCTCCAAATGCTGAACAAACTACGACTCTACAAGGTCTACCAAATACAAACCGTCCTATCGCATCACCAGCTGCTAGAAAAATGGCTCGTGAATTAGGAATCGACTTAAACGACGTACGTAGCACAGATCCACTTGGACGCGTGAGACCTCACGATGTACAAGCTCATGCTGCAGCACCAAAAGAAGCACCAGCTGCTCCAAAAAGTCCAGCTCCTGCTCCAGTTGCAAAAACTGAATTCGAAAAACCAGTTGAGCGTGTGAAAATGTCCCGCCGCCGTCAAACAATTGCAAAACGTCTTGTAGAAGTTCAACAAACATCTGCAATGTTAACAACATTTAACGAAGTTGATATGAGTGCAATCATGGAATTACGTAAAGAACGTAAAGACGCTTTCGAGAAAAAACATGATGTACGTCTTGGCTTCATGTCATTCTTCACAAAAGCAGTTGTTGCAGCATTAAAACAATTCCCATTGTTAAATGCTGAAATTCAAGGCGACGAGCTTATCATTAAAAAATTCTATGATATCGGTATTGCAGTAGCTGCTCCAGATGGATTAGTTGTTCCAGTTGTACGCGATGCTAACCAATTAAACTTCGCTGAAATCGAAAGCGAAATTCGTAATTTAGGTATGAAAGCACGCGATAACAAACTTTCATTAAAAGAACTACAAGGTGGTACATTTACAATTACAAACGGTGGTGTCTTCGGTTCTCTAATGTCGACACCAATCCTAAATAGCCCACAAGTAGGTATTCTAGGAATGCATAAAATCCAAGTACGTCCAGTTGCGATTGATAACGAGCGTATGGAAAACCGTCCGATGATGTACCTTGCACTATCTTACGATCACCGTATTGTTGATGGTAAAGAAGCAGTTAGCTTCCTTGTTGCTGTTAAAGATATGCTTGAAGATCCAAAATCATTATTATTAGAAGGTTGATAGACTAAAAGTCTATTCAAGGCTGTAGAATGAATCATTCTACAGCCTTTTTTTATTGCGTTCATACGGGACAAATCACATGACATAAGCTAATAACGTATGCCTAAAACGTAAGGAGGATTAAAATGAATAACCTTCCATCTCATGCAAAACTTAAAGCAAATAAGGATACTTTCTTCCTTCCCGATTCAAACGGGGGTGTCTATTTTCGAAATAACGCCAGTTCATTTCGTATGGACGGTGATGGAATTTATAACTGGATTGAAAAATTAATGCCGATGTTTAACGGTAATCATTCTTTAGCAGAAATAACCGATGGTCTCCCTCTCCCTTATCAAAATCGTGTATTTGAAATTGGAGAGATTTTATATGAAAATGGTTTCGTTCGTGATGTAAGCCAAGATGCTCCTCATGAATTAAACAGTGTATTGCTTGACAGATATGCTTCGCAAATCGAATTTTTGGAAGCTGATTCTCATTCAGGTGCTTTAAAATTCGAAACGTACCGCGCGGCAAATGTCCTTATAATTGGTTCCGGAGATATGCTTACTTCCTTAGTTTCTTCTTTACTAGAATCCGGTTTACCTACATTTCATTACCTCGTTACAGATCGTGCTGAAACAAACTATGACCGAATCCATGAGCTAATAGAACGTGCACATGAAATTGATGGCAATGTACTGATTCAAGAAATAGATACGACAATTGACCGTTCCCTGCATGAAGTGTTCGAACCTTTCGACTCGATTTTGTACGTTTCTCAAAATGGAGATATTGAAGGTTTAAGAGCAGTTCACACTATTTGTAGAGAAATAGAAAAAAACTTCATACCGGCCATTTGTTTATCAAATTTCGGTTTAGCAGGACCTGTCGTAACAGCTGATCGTGAAGAATGCTGGGAATCCGCATGGCATCGGCTACATGAAGCTACTTTACAAAATGAAAATCCACCAGCGCCGTTCTCACCGATTACAGGCGCAATGTTAGCAAATATAATTGTTTTCGAATTATTTAAACATGTTGCTGATGATTCTTACCGAGAAAAAGAGCCTCAATTCTTTTTAGTAAACTGTGAAACACTCGAAGGGACATGGCATCCTTTTATAAAACATCCTCTCGCAACTGATGAAAGTTTTACAATTGATACAATAGAAAATCTTTCTGAAAAACTTGAGCATCGGTCCAATCAACATACTTCAACTGAATTGTTCCGTTTTTTCGATTCATTAACTTCTAAAGAAGCTGGTATATTCCATGTGTGGGATGAACAAAATTCATATCAGTTACCGTTATCACAATGTCATATTCAAGTAGCTACTCCGCTATCAGATGGCCCAGCTTCCCTGCTTCCGCTTATGACTTGCGGCGGATTGACTCATAATGAAGCGCGCCGTGAAGCTGGTCTAACAGGAATTGAAACGTATGTAGCAGAAATCATTCATCGCCTTATTCCTGAACATAACGATATCGGTATTGGCGCTGGGGAAACGATGACAGAAGGTGTTTACCGAGCACTACAACAACATTTAAACAATAAACTGTATGAGCGGCAGTCACATACGCTAGAAGAAATTACAACAATTGACTTAACCGAAATTCATGATAAACATTGTAGGTTTTATTATGATGCCCTCTCTACAATTCATGAGATACCTAAAATAGCAATGAGTGAAGAGATTCTCAGTTTTCCTGTCGTTTGGGTCGGTGTAAATGATAGATGGTATGGTGCAGCTAATATTAATATGACGTTAGCGTTAAGAAGCGCACTACAGCTATCACTCCTTCACATTCAAAATGAAGAGACTCCTTATAGAGCTAATATTTCGAATGAATCATCTATTATTTTATATGACACTGATTCTTTTAGAGTAGAAATACAAGAGGAAGAAGAAATTCCCGGTGTGCAATCCGTACAGCTTGCCTTGCAACATTTAGCAGAACATAATTTTTATCCATTCGTGTTTGATTTAGCGATTGAATCATTTTTGAAAGAAAATTTAGATGGTGTGTATGGGTTATTAATTGCAAAGGAGGACAGTCTATGATTCAAAATATACTTCTTATAGGAGACGGCATACTTGCAGATTATGTACATGATCAATTGTGCAAACAATATTCCATCATTCGCCAACATACAGTTACAGAAGGCATCCCTGAAAATATCGATCTCGCTCTCGTATTACATGACGGCTCCCCTTCTACTATTCATCATGATGCCGAGCTGATTTTTCGTTCCAATCATATTCCGTGGTTACGTGCATTTACTTCATTTGGTGAAGGTGTTATCGGTCCTTATATTCATCCTCTTGCAACTGGATGCACCCATTGTGCCGATGGAAGACGCTTTATCGCTGGTTTTGATCAAAAAGAAATGTGGGAACTACAGCGAAAATATGCGGTAAAAGCAGATGACGTGACGAGACGGGATGTACGCGCCACCAAAAATGGAATGTTACAAATGTTTCAGCTCATTCATGCTGAAACGGAGAAAATATTAGCTAACGGACATTCTTCTTTAGAAAATGAACTCATTTTACTAAACTTACAAACATTACAATGTACGAGGCATTCTTTTCTTCCAGATCCTCTCTGTCCTGTATGTAGTAATTTACCTGATGATACTGCAGATGCAGCAGCGATATCCTTACAACCAAGCTTAAAAATAAGTACTGAAACGTATCGCTGCCGTTCTATTCATGAACTAAACACATTTTTAACGAGAGATTATTTAGATTACCGGGTTGGTATGTTGAACGGCAAAATGCAGCATTCTTTATTACCATTTGCTGACGTTATTATAAACATGCCGTTAATGTTCGGAAATGAAGGCGTTGCAGGCCGAACTCATTCATTTGCAATAAGTGAAGCAACTGCTATTTTAGAAGGTTTAGAGAGATATTGCGGTATGTCACCCCGCGGAAAAAAAACGAATGTGCATGGCGGTTTTCATGAACTAGAGGATCATGCACTGAATCCCCTCACACTCGGTGTACATACAAATGAACATTATAATCGTGATAGTTTTCCATTTAAGCCATTTGATCCTGATTATGAGCAAAACTGGGTATGGGGATATTCTTTATCACAAAACCGGCCACTTTTAGTTCCAGAATCAATCGCTTATTATAGCCTCGGTCATCGAGATGCTTTCGTGTATGAAACATCAAATGGCTGTGCGATTGGTGGTAGTTTAGAAGAAGCAATTTTTCACGGCATTTTAGAAATTGTAGAGCGTGACGCCTTTTTGCTCACTTGGTATGCAGAATTACCTCTTCCACGTCTTGACCTTAGTTCAGCAAATGATACGGAATTACAATTAATGATCCAGCGGTTACACACGATTACCGGATATGAATTACATGTTTTTAATGCAACGATGGAACACGGCATCCCAAGCCTATGGGTAATTGCGAAAAATACACGGAAAAATGGAATGAATGTTGCTTGTGCGGGTGGCGCTCATTTGGATCCAATCCGAGCGCTAAAAAGTGCGATTCACGAAATAGCAGGCATGTTACTAATAACAGACGATGAGCTCGAGCAAAAAAGAGAGTACTACGAAAATTGCTTACAAGATCCTTATCTCGTTAATAAAATGGAAGACCATAGTATGCTGTACGGATTGAAAAAAGCGGAAGAACGACTTCACTTCCTTTTGCATAACGATGCTCCAGTTCAAACGTTCCAAGAAATGAACGGACTACAATCATTTCATATGGATTTGACATCCGATCTTCATCAACTTTTAAACCGAATACATCAATCTGGACTTGAGGTGATCGTTGTAAATCAAACGGTACCGCTTATAGAGAAAAATGGATTACATTGTGTAAAAGTAATAATTCCAGGCATGTTACCGATGACGTTCGGCCATCACCTTACTCGTGTTACAGGATTAGATCGAGTGTATACCGTACCGGTGACACTTGGATATAGAGCCGAGCCGTTAACAAATGAACAATTAAATCCACATCCGCATCCGTTTCCATAATAAAGGAGGGGATTTCATGCAGCTGGATACTTTTTTACATCATCTCCATTTCTCTATTGATGAAATTATGCCGAATCATGAAGTCGATTGGCAAGACGCGCCGCTTCCTTATAAATTATATCGAAATTTACCTGTCATTCCTCTCTCTGTAGAAATCCCATTATCTTTGCTGAACTCTTCTACTACACCTACTTTGGATAAGATTGGTCATTACCTTTGGTACTCATTTGGTTTAACCCAATTATGTCAGCTAAATAGCGAGAGAAATTTATTACGAAGATCTATTCCTTCAGGTGGCGCTTTATATCCGAATGAATTGTATATATATTTAAAGATTGATCATTATCCAGACGGTATTTACCATTACGACGCTGCGCACCACCGACTTATCTTACTTCGCGAAGGAAATTTCGATGCTTACCTTACAGAAGCACTCGGCAATCGTTGCAACATACATTCTTGTTTTGGCGCTGCATTTGTATCTACTATGTTTTGGAAAAACTTCTTTAAATACAATAATTTTTCATATCGTCTTCAAGGATTAGATAGTGGTGTTCTCATCGGTCAATTGCTTGAATGCGCAAAACAGTTCGGTTACACGAATGGCGTATATTTTCAATTTCTAGACCGGGCAATGAATCATTTACTTGGACTGTCAGAAGGTGAAGAAAGTGTGTATGCGGTTATTCCTTTAAGTACAGAACCAAATATAGATTGGTTTCATGACGATCATCGTGAAAATAAATCTGTTACTTCTCATGACTTACTACAGCAAATTCCGCCATTAGCACATGAACATTTCGTTCGCTCAAAGCATGTGAATGAATATCCGATGATAACAAAAATAAACGAGGCTTCTATGATCGAATCGACAGAACACTTCCAAACATTCGCTCATGAAGAATACTATCAACATAGCGCTCACGCTATACAGCTACCGAAAGTAGAACGTTTATCGTATGATTTCTTACAACTTTGTAAAAAACGATATTCACCTGATGCTGACTTTATTTTAACGAAATGGGATACAATCGAGCTCGCTACTTTACTACAAGAAGCGAGCCTCTCCTTTCCTTATTACAACGACCTTGATGGAAATCATTTAAACCAAGACGCAAGGGTTTCATTATATGGATGTTTTTATAACGTAAAAGACGTAGCAAACGGCGCTTACGCTTATAACAGTAAAACACATTCTATACAACCAATACGGCATGGAGACCTTCGTTATCCCCTTCAATCTAGTATGACGATGGATAACGTAAACCTTTTTCAAGTACCGCTTTGCTTACATGTAGTCGGAAAGAAAGATTACTATACACGTACATTAGGCTATAGAGGTTACCGAATTCATCAAATGGAAGCTGGTATACTCGTTCATAAACTCGTTTTCGCTGCGACCGCTATGGGAATGGGCGGACATCCGTTACTAAGTTTTGATACAAATTCATGTGATCAATTATATGGAATTGATTGCGGAGATAAAACGTCACTCATTCAGGTTCCTGTTGGGGCGTATCGAGCGCGGAATTGGCTAAAAGGGTCTTTGCATAATTAGAAGCACGCCGGTAGACGGCGTGCTTTTTTTAAAGGACTTAATTTATAAAAAGCGAAATGAGTATATATTCTTACATAAAAGGAGAGTTTGAATTGAGCATTTTACAACGATTAATCGATCAAGCGAAAAATCCTCGCGGGACAATTGGTTCTTCCATGCTTTGTATTATGAACGCTGCACATAAGAAATTAACAAAGTGGGCTTTGCAAAAAGTACATATAAAGACAGATGCAGTCATTTTAGATATCGGCTGTGGCGGGGGGAAAACAATACAGACCCTTTCAAAACAAACTCCTTTCGGGAAAATACACGGGATTGATTACTCTGATCAAGCTGTTGAAAACTCAAAGAAAGCAAATATGAAAGATGTAAAAACAGAGAAAGTAATCATTCATCAAGCTAGCGTCTCCTCTATTCCATATCATACGGACTTCTTTGACCTCATTACTGCCTTTCAAACCCATTACTTTTGGCCTGATGTTGAACACGATATAAAAGAAGTATTTCGCGTCTTAAAACCGAACGGATCCTTTTTATTAGTGGCTGAAACTTTCAAAATTCAATATCATATGGATAAATTTAAGACGACAGAAGAATTAATAACCCTCTTTTATACGACAGGCTTTCAAAGTGTGAAATATTACGAAGAAAGAGGTTGCCTTTGTGTAATAGGAAACAAGTAAAAACAGCAGGCCCTGAAGGGACTGCTGTTTTTACTAGATTACTTTAAAGATACTCTTAATTTGTCTTGCAAATAACCAGTTTTTCGTACCGTAGTTATCATTTAGACTATCTAAATTGATAGATTTTCCGTTAGCAAACTTTAATTCTAACGTTGTATTTTTGTCATTTGTTTTTAAGTTGCTATTTGTAATGTCATCATACTTTAATTTTTCAATTTCAATATATTCTTCTTTTTCTTGTCCAATAACGACATGGTCTTGGAAGAAGAACAATACTTCTACTTTCTTACCGAAACAAAATACATTTTTCGTATAAATTAATGTCGCATTATCAAGTCCAACACATACTTCTTTCATCTCTTCTACAACGTGTCCAAAGTCTTCTTCTTGTCTTGCGTTTGATTCAGCAATCCATTCTTCAATTGTTTTCATGTTAATTGCCATACTGCGCCCCCTGGTTCGTTCATTGCTTTGTTTAAAAATAAATACTATATGAAAATATAAGTGATAAGTACTATGTTTTCAAGGGTGAATGGTATATTCAAAATAAAGTGAAATTTTAAAGTAATATATTAGGAGCACCTATTTCATTATATTTTAAACGTTTGAACGAGGCATTCTTCATCATCAATTAGCTGCTTTTGTTCGTCAAATTCAATTTTTAGCTCGCTATATACTTTCTTCCAAAAAGAAATAGCTGGTATATTGTTTATAAGTTCAATAACGAAATATTGTCCTCATTTCTCTTCTAGTAAATTTTCAATAACCTTTTTCCCGATTCCTTTTCCCTTATATTGATTCAATATGAAAATATCATTAATACCAAAGTCGTTTTCCTTCTTCAAAAATGGACGTTCCAATAGTAATAAAAATCCTACAATGCTATTATCGGCTTTTATGAAATATGGAGTAATTCCATCAACTTCCCAAAACATGTGCAAATCCTCGTATTCAAAAAATCCGTTCGCTCCAATCGTTATGTTAGTAGTGAATTTAGAAAGGTCATGAAGATATAATGCGTACAAATTACGGAGTATTTCTTTTTCTGATTCTTGAACTTTTTGAAGTGCTACAACCATTTTTAAAAATCCCCTTCCCTATATGTAACTATTTCTCCCACTTTATTATTCGATAAACAAGATTACTTCCCTTTACACAAAAAATAGCACTTAAAAAAGTGCTATTCTGCTCTCCTTGCCGCTTGCTGAATTGGATCCCAAACGCTGTTATATGGTGGTGCGTAACTTAAATCAACATCTTCTAAATCGTGAATGCTCATTTTATTGAAAAGTGCCATCGCAATCACATCAATTCGCTTATCTACACCTTCTTCTCCCATTACTTGTCCGCCCAATAATTGTTTCGTATCGGAATGATATAGTAATTTCAAGTGAAGTGGTTTGGCACTTGGGTAATAACCTGCTATATTTGTTGAATCTACTTTGACCATCTTATACGGGATGTTAATTTCTTTCGCTTCTTTTTCATTTAAGCCTGTTCTCGCTAATGTAAGATCCATAAATTTAATGATACCTGTACCTAACGTACCTTTAAATGATCTTCGTTTATCAACCATATTGAGTCCAGCAAGTCGCCCTTGTTTATTTGCGGTCGTTCCGAGCGGGATATGATCATGAATTTCCTTTATAACATGATAATGTGCTGCACAATCACCAGCAGCATATACATCTTGCACATTCGTTTGCATATATGCATTTACTTCGATTGCCCCTTTATAATTTGTACGTACACTGCTTCCTTCAAGAAAATCAGTATTTGGTTTTACTCCGACAGATACTAAAACAAGATCCGCTTTATATGTACCTTTATCCGTTTCAATTTGTTCTACTCGCTCTTTTCCGATAAAAGCTTTTACATTTTCATTTGTTACAATTTCAATATGATGTTTATCTGCTTCTTTATGTATATATTCCGCCATATCTGCATCATAAATCGTACCGATATGATCATTTCTCTCAATCATTCTTACTTTCTTACCAAGTTCTACGAATGTTTCTGCCATTTCCAGTCCGATTGCACCGCCGCCAATAATGATTACGTCCTCAACTTTATTCGTTTCTAACGTCTTTAATATGCGCTCAGCATCTGGAATTGTTTTTAAAAGATGAACGCCTTGTAACTCTCGTCCTTCCCATTCTGGCCTAACAGGACGCACTCCAGTCGCAATTAATAAACGGTCATATGGAAATTCAAAAACATCTTTCGTCTTCGTATGCTCTGCGTACACAATTTTCTTTTCCGTATCCACTTTTGTTACTTCATGACGTACTTTCGCATCAATTCCGTATTTATCACGAAATGTCTTCACATTCCGCGCAATTAATTTTTCAGTTGAAGCAATCGCACCGCTAATTACATAAGGTAATCCGCACTGAGCGTATGAATAGATTTCACCTTTTTCTAACGTCACAACATTCGCCGATTTATCGTTTCTAACAATTTGCATTGCTGCGCTCATACCAGCTGCATCTCCGCCAATAATGACATAGTTCACTTTACCACTCCTTCTTTTTTTACATACTCTTTACGATTTCCATATTTTACAGAAATAACACCTACCTCCATTGTAAAGAAAGAGAATTTCATCTACAAATTTGATGCACAAACCTATACCTTACTAGGTAACCGTCGTGTCATATAAACAACATGTTTAATATGCTATAACAGTAACAATTGAAAGTAGGTGAATATACATGTGCGCCGGCCTTCTCGCTCAGTTTCCAGAGCAACCGAAAGAACCGAAAGCCGCCCTCCCGCTTGAACAAGAATTTACCGTTAATGCAACTTTATACAGTGCTCGCGCCTGGTTATCTGACAATGACGCTTTCTCTCAAACTATTTGGAAAGCCACTCGCTTCGCTTCTGCATCACACGCTGGTAAGTCCATCTTCCCAGTCGGTACTGTTAAAATTGTGAACTTTTCTGATGATACAATAACGGTTACTGTATCATCAGAATCAGATGATGCTCTTAAAATAATCGTCCCCCCTCATTCTGAAGCTGCTTTAACGTCTAGTTCTTTATCTGATGTGCAAGCTAGTACATCAGGAGGAGCAAGCAAAGTCACATTCCTCTTTCACATCTTTTTCTCAAGGGATCCTGGTCCAGCTAAATAATCATAAAAAGGGTACAGTTATGCACTGTACCTTTTTCACGCACTCTATTCTCTTGATTTGATCAGTTCAACATTATAAGACTCAATATTAGTTAACGCCCCTGTAAAATATGGATTTTCTCTGTACCAAGACTGTTTTGAAAAATACGCTTGCATATCTTTCGTTTGAAAAATATGTCCATGCCTTGCGTATATTTCATTTCTAGCAATTTTTAACTGTTCTTTCGATAAATATCTTAAATCTGAACTCGTTAATTTTCGAATATCACTATCTGGAAAGATGAAACCATTATATACATATGAAGTCGTCACTGGCGGAGTGACATTATAAACAACGGTTTTTTCTGCACTTTTCTTTTGAAACGGAAGATTATAAGCCGAAAGTGCTGTTACCGTTTCTACTTTCGTCGTTTCCCGTCCACTTTCTCCATTTCGTTCTAAATAAATCGCCGCACTTCCATCAGTCGCTATCGGTCCCCACGTAATCTCTTCTCCGGTCAGCGCTGTAACTGGTTTTTGATTCACATACAATGTCGCACCAGGTGCATTCGTTTGAACTGTAATATATTGCCCTTGCAGTGTTAAATCTATCGTTACATTATTTTGGCTTTGTTTCATAAGTACAACCTTTTCCTCGCGTGATAGTTTTACATATTCATTTTTAAATTCTGATTGAAATACTTGAGTTCCTGGAAGAAACGGTCCATATTGCTTCTCAAACTTTTTGTCATCCGTCTTATCAATTTCTTTTCCGTTCATTTTTAAATATGTGCCTTTTTCATTTGTAAGCAAAGTTGTATAGTACGTCTTCGCTTTCAATTTATACCGATCAAATATAAAGAAATACTTCCCGTCTTTCGTTAAAGAGAAGTCTGCTCTTTCTATTCCATCCCCTTGTTTTTCACCTTGCCTCAAATATTCTTTCAATTCATTCACGTAAGATGGATTTTCTTTTATATACGAAAATAGAGGCAGTAAACTCTCTCTCGTTACAATAACCGATGGATCATCTGCCGTGATGATCTCAGCTAATTTCTCCCCGTCCCGCTCTTGTAAAACCGTAATCATTCGGTCTACTTGTGCCACCTGTGCATAATACGATGATCCGTACAGATACAATCCAACAATCGCTATAATAAGTATTACTAAAAGTGTAATACCAACTTTTGTACCGCCGCTCATGTTCTTCTTTACTACAGGACTTCCCCTCTTCGTCCCGCAGTTTTGACAAAATTGAACACCATCTTCAAACTGAATTCCGCACTTTGTACATACATTCATCCATTCAACCACCTTTTCATTAGAAGCCAGTTAATCCCTGTGTAAAGGCTTGAATTATCGTGCTAATGTAAGACCAAAGTACAATGAATGTTGCAATTCCAATTAAAACATTTGCAATAATAAGTGTGTAAACTGGATCTAGTCCACCGTTGTCTAGTTTTAATATAGCTACGATGATACTAATTGACATATACGTTGTAGCCACCCCTAATAATATTGGTAGAAAAAAGATCAATAGGAAACTAAACAGAAAAGAAAGAACTAATATGGCAATAGCCGGAGTCACTATCGTTCCCCATATGCCCAATGCTTCAAGAAAAGAAAAAGATGATTTCATCATCTTACCACTTACAAAAATAATAAATCCGACAAATAAAGTTAAAATTAATAAAAAGAAAAAGACCGTTGCAGATTCTCCAAAGAAAGTAGAAGTAGGTATATCTGGTGCAAATGTTCTCGTAACAGTTGCTGCAGCACTCATCATTCTATAAAAAATACATGCTCCTAAAAAACAAATAAGAACAAGACTTACAATTCCATTTCGCACTTCAATATTGCCACTTTTCATAATCGCTGTCGGTGCTTTTAAAGCATGTGTAAAAAACTGAAAATAGCCACTCGCAAATCGTTTCGCTTGCTCTACCGTTTCATTCGGACGAGTTTCCTTTACTTGTGCTACGCGCGCTTGTTGCTCTCCTCCTTCCTCTGCACCACTTGCCACCACTTCTGCCGTTAACGACTGTCCACAATTCCCGCAAAACTTCGCCTCTGCTGCATTCTCCGTATGACACGCCGGACATTTCATGCTCTCATCCCTCCTTAAGCATATACCTTATAGGGTGTTACAAATTCAATATATGACTTTGTACATAAAACATGACTACAAGAAAAAGATTATGAAATCCTCCTTTTGAAGGAAAATATATAGACTAGCAATCTAGAAAAATAATGTTATTATGAAACAGAGAAAATAACATTTTTAATAGATTGGATGAAGACAGTGGAATTTGTAAACTCGATTTTTCAAACACTCCTTACAAGTGTGATCCAATTACTCTCTTTAATTGGAATCATCATTGTAATTGGATTTATATTAGGTTATTTAGAATCTCTCACACGAATGTATTGGTCGAGAGCTTTTGGTAGGAAAGGCTTCCTTTTAACTGCATGGATCGGTGTTCCTATTCATGAACTTGGGCATGCGCTTATGTGTTTATTATTCCGTCATAAAATTGTAGCGACGCAATTCTTCCCAACAGATACAAGTCAAGGAGCTTTAGGTTACGTACAACATCAATACAATCAAAAAAGCATATATCAACGAATTGGGAATTTCTTCATTGGAATTGGCCCTATTATTTCTGGTATTACTGCATTAATCCTTTTAATGCGCTATTTCGTACCAGAGTCATATTCTTTATTTAATACAACTCTCGAAACAACTGTTGCCTCTACTTCTATTAACTTAGACATGATCCAAAACATGTTTTTATCAACATTCTTTTTATTAAAAAGCTTGTTTACAATGAGTAATTTATTGAATCCTTCTTTTTGGTTATTTTTATTTATCGCTGTTTGCATTTCCGCACATATTGCTTTAAGTAAACCAGACATTAAAGGATCCATAGACGGTGTTATCGTCATGTTTATCGTCTTATTTTTATTCAATATAATAGCAGGACTTTTCCAGTACGACAGTAACCAACTAGTTGGAAAAGTGATGAAATATAATATGTATCTCATTGCATTTTCTAGTGTGGCGTTGCTTTTCTCTTGTATTTCTACACTTGTGAGTTTTGGGTTTTATAAAATGAGAAGAGGGCGTTGGTTTTTTACGCCCTCTTCTCACTAATTATTTTTCTTATAACCACAATTCTCAACCGGAACACGAGCATGCCCCTCTTCATCGGTACACCATGACTGTGACTGGAATGCAAGGAAGATACCAATCCATTCTTCTTCCTTCTCAAAGTGAATGAGTATTCCCCCGTCTTGCCATATACCATTATCACCTTGCCATTTCTCTACATTCCCTTGATTCATATGAATATCATGTATACCGTTTCCTGGCTCGAAATGAAAGTATGGATCTGGTGTATTTTCTTCTGGTCCCCATCTTTCACCAAGCGCGTAAATAATCGCTTTTTCTTCTCTCGCTCGTTTTATATACCGCTCTATTTTTTCGTTTAGATCATTATCTACTCCCACTTTTTCAGCAGGTAAAGGAATCATTTGATTTGAGTCAAATAGATTTCCTCTTACATAATCTAAAGCGACTTTCGGTTCATTGTTTTTCACTTCCGTAAAACCAAACGGTAATGTCGGTAATATATGAATCGCCTCTGACTGAATATTATTACTCGCAAAATATAAAACTTCTGACGGATAACTTTGTGACTTTACGTTAATTGCAATGCGATAGTCTACTCCTGCTTCGCCTTGTAAATGAACTTGATAATGAGGTGTTTTCCCTTTTCCAATCTTTGATTGTACAACTGTACCTTTTAATACACCATAGTTTTTTAGGGGCATACCTTTCATCTCCTATTCATTTAGTAGAAGTTTTTCATATTTAAAACATTATCCAATCATAAAAAAAATCCTCCTATGTTAGGAGGATTTTTCACTTTATCAACACATACCAAATAATAACCTCCACCACTACAAGCAACACCGCACCAAAGATCATTAATGTCGTTTTCTTTAATAGTTCATTTTCACGATAAGGTATATTACATAAATAAGCACCGAGTGTAATACGTGATGGGCAAGCGATTGTCGCTACTGATGATGCGGTGTTTTGAAGCGTTGTTACGTATTGCCACGGGAGTGCCACGTTTTGTGCTGTTTGCATTTGTAGTTTTATAAACATCGCATTTGATCCTGCGTTACTACCTGTTAAAAAGCCACCGATTCCGCCGATAAACGGAGCTACGAAAACAAAAAACGTACCAAATGTTTCACCAGCTGTTTTTGCAAGTAATGAATGCATGCCAGATGCACCCATTAGTTCTGAAATGGCGATAAACATTGTCGTTGTAATAGCGAAAGGAATCCATTGTTTTATCGTTTGCGAGAGTGATTGTTTAATAATTTTTGATGGAATACGGAAGAAAATAATTGTAAATAAACAAGTCATACCGAGCCAAAATCCTGGTGAATACAGCATTTCTAATCTATAAGAATATGATTTTAAATCGAGAACTGCATATGATCTGAGCAAATCATGTAATGCTGGAACGAGGCGAGAAAGTAAAATACAAACTGTTAAGAATATATAAGGGCTAATAATTTTTATAATGGATACTTCTCTCTCCGTTGCCGCAGCATGTTCTGTTAAAAGATTGTGTTCATTTTTTCCTTTTAATTTAATGATAAGAAAGCCAAATGTAATGGTAACGATAGAACTTAATATCCCTGCTAGTTCAACACTTACGTATGCGTTAGAAAGATAGATTCCAAGCGAAAATAATAGAAAGAATCCTACTCCTTCCTTCCACTTTTCAATTACGGCCTGCCAGCCGCCAACAACGTGTAAAGAAAGAATAACGAAGTAAGCAAACATCGGGATGCTTAATAACGCTGTATTTGTGCCAAGTGTCGTGAGCGGCATATTAATAAGTTGCGAACCGATAATTGTACCTGTTGCCATCGCGCCCCATGAACTAGCAAGCAAACCGATAAACGAGAGCAGTACAGCTTGAAATGGTTTATAGCCTAACGAAAGAAAGATCGGTGCTGCAACCATAAAACCAATACCGAATCCACTTATTGATTCAATTAGTGGGCAAATACCAAAACACATAAGAAGCATTTGTAATAAGCGATCGTGCGTGACTTCTTCTAGAAAACGTGCTACTTGATCGATGTAACCCATTTTGTTCATGAGATGAAATAAAAAAATACCGGAAAATAAAACGTACCCGACAATAAAACAAATTAACCCACCTTTAATCGTTGCGTGCACAGTTTCACTTATCCCTAACCGAAATGTTGGCGAGAGTAAAACAATTCCAACAGAAACGGCATAAGAAATTAATGAGGATCTTAATGATGTTTGTTTAAACAAAAATAAACAAATGAAAATCATCATAATTGGGATAAGTGCCAACAATATGGACATGTGATCATCTCATTTCGTTAAAAATACAATTTTTAACTATTATATAACAGATAACGCGATTTTCAATTGTTTTTGCAACAGAATCAAAAAAGAACCAAAGCGGCTCTTTTTTGATTCAATCCCATTTTCTTTTATCTTGAAAAACCGTCTGCTGTCCGATTATTTTGTCTAACACAACAAACACAATATAAGCACATATTACTTGCAATACAATATTCCCAAGTTTCATTAATTCAAATGAATGGATCCATCGGAATAATTCATTTAATAATACAATCGAAACGATACTAAATAGTTCTATACTAATCGAAAATATACATACTTCGAAAATAGATTGCTCTTGAATCCTGTTTAAGTTGGAAAAGATGAATAAATACCCTAGAAATAGGGCCATTAACTCCATTTTCGTCATGCTAATGAGCCAGGCATATAGTGGTACTGTTAATAGAAGATATAATAGTTTCCGTCTTAGCATGCCTTATCACCTCTGAATTACAAGTGTTTTCTGTATATTTTAACACTTTTCACATAAAAGAAACAGAAGAGACTTACGCCTCTTCTGTTTCTTTTACTGCATGTATTAACTCACATATTTCCTCTAGCTTTTCATTTTCTAACAGCTCAATAACTTTACTTCCAACGACAACACCGTCGCATATTGTAATCATTTCTTCTATTTGCTCTCGTGTTGAAATACCAAATCCTGCGACTACTGGTAAGTGTACATGCGATTTTACTTTTTCTAAGTAACTATGAATCTCACCTTTAAAGTTTTGGCGTACTCCCGTTACGCCCGCTACTGTAACCGCGTAGACGAATCCTTCTGATTCACTCGTAATTTTTTCAATTCGCTCAATTGAGCTCGTTACAGTTACAAGTGGAATTAAAGCTATATTCGCCTCTCGGAGAAGCGGCGCAATAATGTCTTGTTCTTCATACGGTAAGTCTGGAACGATGATGCCGTCTACCCCTGCTTCCAAACAGTTCTCGATGAATCGCTCTTTTCCGAATGCGAGTACTGGATTTAAATATGTCATAAGCACAAATGGAATTTGTACTTCTTTCCTTACTTCTGCTAACGCTTGAAAAATGCCTTTTAATGTTACGCCGCTATCTAACGCTCGTTTCCCTGCTCTTTGAATCGTTGGGCCGTCCGCGACTGGATCTGAAAACGGGATACCAATTTCAACGATGCTTGCTCCTACTCCATCCAGGAAACGAATTCTTTCTTTTAATTTCTCGAGGCCACCATCTCCGCCCATTACGTACGGAATAAATGCTTTTTTCCCATTTTCAAACGCTGCTTTAATTCTTTCTACACCCATTTTTTACACCTCTTCCATATAACGTTTTATACTCTCTACATCTTTATCACCACGGCCGGATAAACAAATGACAAGTCCTTCGTCTTTCTTCATTTGCGGCGCTAGTTTTAAAGCGTATGCAACAGCATGCGAGCTTTCTAATGCCGGGATAATACCTTCTTTTTTCGTTAATAATTGAAATGCTTCTAACGCTTCGTCATCTGTAATGGAATGATAAGAAACGCGCCCAATATCTTTTAACAAACTATGTTCTGGTCCAACACCAGGGTAATCAAGTCCTGCTGAAATAGAGTGCGCTTCTTGAATTTGTCCTTCTTCATTTTGCAGAAGATACATCATCGATCCGTGTAAAACACCAACGCTTCCTTTCGTTAAAGTCGCTGCATGTTTTTCTGTATGAACGCCTTTTCCAGCTGCTTCTACGCCGTAAAGAGCTACTTCTTCATCGTGTACGAACGGGTAAAACATTCCCATCGCGTTACTGCCACCGCCAATACAAGCAACGACTGCTTCTGGTAATCTTCCTTCTAACGCTTCATATTGTTTCTTCGTTTCTTTCCCAATTACACTTTGGAAATCACGAACAATTTGCGGGAATGGGTGTGGTCCGAGAACAGATCCCATAATGTAGTGCGTATCATGCACGTGTGAAACCCAGTAACGAAGCGCCTCGTTCACCGCATCTTTTAATGTACCGCTACCTGCCGCTACGCTTTCTACTTTCGCTCCGAGTAATTCCATTCGGAACACATTTAATTTTTGACGTCTCACATCTTCTTCTCCCATAAAAATGACGCATTCTAATCCAAGAAGGGCACACACTGTTGCTGTTGCAACTCCGTGTTGTCCTGCTCCTGTTTCAGCGACAACCTTTTTCTTGCCCATTCGTACGGCAAGTAGTGCCTGACCGATCGTATTGTTAATTTTATGAGCTCCTGTATGGTTCAAATCTTCACGTTTTAAATAAATATTTGCCCCGCCGCAATACTTCGTCATATTTTCAGCAAAATAAAGCGGCGTTTCTCTTCCAACGTACGTTTTTAAATAATGATTTAATTCCTTTTGAAACGCTTCGTCTCGCATCGCTTCTTTGTACGCTTCTTCTAGTTCTAATACAGATTGCATTAACGTTTCTGAAACATATCGTCCTCCGTATACACCGTAATGTCCTTTTTCATCTGGATATGCGTAGTTCATTTGGAACACTCCTTCACTTTTTTAATAAATTGTTTTATTTTCTCTACATCTTTCTTTCCTTCTGTCTCTACTCCGCTGCTCACATCAACCATATAAGGCTGAATGGTTCGAATTGCTTCTTCTATATTAAGGGTGTTTAATCCACCAGCTAATATCGTTTTCTCTCTCAACTCGTTTGGCATATGTGCGAGTAATTCCCATGAGAATGTCTTTCCATTTCCTCCGTGGAACTTTTCTTTTGGACTATCAAATAATAGATAATCTGTTTCGTATTTTTTCGCATGTTCAATATTTTTCTCTACAGCTACTCCTACCGCTTTTATAGACGGAATATTCAATCTTCTGATTTGATGATTGTCTTCATCCCCATGTAATTGAACATGTGTTAACCCGCACTCATCTGCAATTTTCTGGATCATTTCTACTGATTCATTTACGAAAACGCCGACCTTTAAAACGCGTGTTGGAAGCTCTCCAATAATTTCTTTCGCTTGCTCTGGAGTAATTTTCCGTTTACTTTCTGCAAAAACGAATCCGATTGCATCTGCTCCGTATTCACAAGCTAATTTTGCTGTTTCCATATCAGTAATGCCGCAAATTTTCACTTTCATACGTTCACCTTACAGTCTTCAAAAAAGGTACTAATAGAAGATGATGTCATAAGCGCTTCTCCGACTAATACGCCTTTTGCACCGGCTCGTTTGACGCAGATAATATCTTCTTTTGAATGAATACCACTTTCACTAATCCAAAGCATTTTCTCCTCATTTAATCGTTTTCCGAGCTTTTCCGTTTGGCTTAAATCCACTTCGAACGTTTTTAAATTACGGTTGTTAATACCGATAACGTGCGGATTTAATTGGGTTGCAATTTCTAACTCCTGCTCATCATGAACTTCAACAATCGCTTCTAGTCCCATTTCTAGTACGTAGTTATAGAGCTCTTTTAGCTTCTCTTTTGACAATGCTGCAACGATTAGTAAAATAATATCTGCTCCTGCTTCATATGCTCTATCAATTTGAATCTTATCGATTATAAAATCTTTGCATAAAAGCGGAATGTTACTTTCTTCTCTTGCCGTTTGTAAATCGTGAAACGATCCTTTAAAAAATTGACCATCTGTTAAAACCGAAACTGCTCCAGCGCCGCATTCTTCATATGTTTTTACTTGCTTTCGTACATCAACGTGTAAATTAATATCTCCTTTTGATGGTGATGCTCGCTTTACTTCTGCAATGACCGTGAACTGCTGCAACGCTTCTACAAGTGAATGTGTCTTTCTACTTTCTTTTAATGGTGTATACGTTTCATATAACTCCGCAACTTCTACTTTCTTCTGCTCTACAATTTTGTCTAAAATCGTCCCCACTTTAATTCACCCTTTCTAATTTTTCGTTGCTTGCTGTAATTAATAAGTTTAATTTTTCTAATGCTTTTCCAGAGTCAATACTCTGCGCCGCAAGTTTAATTCCTTCTTCAATCGTTTCTGCTTTTCCGTTTGCGAAAAGAGCAAGCCCAGCATTTAACAAAACGGTATCGCGGTATACTCCCTTTTCTCCGCTCAATACGCCGATTGTAATCTTTGCGTTTTCCTTTGAATTCCCGCCTCTAATTTCTTCATTTTTCACTCTTGAAAAACCATACTTTTCCGGATCAATACTCATTTCTACTAGTTCATCATCCTTTAAAAGGACGACATGATTTTCTCCTTGCAGTGATGCTTCATCTAAAAAGCCACTTCCGTTTACGACAAGCGCTTGTTTCCGCCCTAGCTTTTGTAATACTTGCGCAACTGGTAATAACATATCTCGTTTATAAATACCGACAAATTGTGTTTCTAAATGAACCGGATTTGTTAAAGGGCCAATTAAGTTAAAGATTGTTGGCACGTTTAATTCTTTTCTTATTTTCATAATGCGCCTTAATGCTGGATGCATCGCTGGTGCGAATAAAAATGCGATCCCTACATGCTCTAGCAAATAATCAATTTCACTTGGCGTACTGCTAATGTTTACACCGAGTTCTTCTAATAAATCAGCACTGCCTGTTTTACTAGAAACGGCACGGTTACCATGTTTCGCAACCTTTACACCTGCTCCTGCCAGTACAAATGCCGATGTTGTACTAATATTGAATGTTTGCGCACCGTCACCACCCGTTCCGCAATTGTCCATCGCGCCTTTTATATGGTTTGAAAACGGTAATGCCTTTTCGCGAAGAGCACGAACAAGGCCGTATATTTCCTCTGCTGTTTCGCCTTTCGCTTTCAGCAATACTAGGAAAGCTGCAATTTCACTTTCTAATAGGTTTTCACTTAATAAAAGTAGTCCAGCTTTATGCATTTCCTCTTCTGTTAAATGTTGTCCCTCCACTAATTTACGAAGATAGTTATTCATACTCTTTCCTCCTCTTTCATTTCTGCTAAAAAGGCACGTATTAACTTTCCGCCTTCTTCTGTTGCGATTGATTCCGGATGAAACTGTAATCCAAAGAGCGGATAATAGTTGTGACGAACTGCCATAATTTCTCCGTCGTCCATCGCTGTTGCAAGTATGTCAAAACACTCTGGTAAACTCGTTTGCGCTGCAACAAGGGAATGATAACGCATTGCTGTTAATGGTTGCGTCACGTATGAAAAGATTGACGTTCCATTATGTTTCACACGCGATGTTTTTCCGTGTTTAATGCGCTCTGCTCTTACAATGTCTCCTCCAAATGCGGATATAATTGCTTGATGTCCAAGGCAAATACCTAATATGGGAACGTTCTTATAAAAATGACGAATGACTTCGATACAAATGCCAGCATCCTCTGGTTTTCCTGGTCCTGGTGAAAGCACAATTCCTTTTGGATTCATCGCTTCTAATTGTTCCATTGTTATTTGATCATTTCTTACGACGACAATTCCCTCTTCATACTCGCCTAATAGTTGATACAAGTTATATGTGAATGAATCGTAATTATCGATAAGTACAATCATTTCATTACCTCCAAAAGCGCTCTCGCTTTATTTAATGTTTCTTCATATTCAGCTACTGGATCTGAATCGTAAACAATACCCGCTCCTGCCTGAACGTACGCTTTCTCATCTTTTACAACCATCGTTCGAATTGCGAGCGCCATATCAAGGTTCCCTGAAAAACTAACGTATCCAACTGCACCGGCGTATACATTTCTTTTTTCATTCTCTAGCTCATTTATAATTTCCATCGCTCTAATTTTCGGAGCTCCTGAAACTGTCCCTGCTGGTAAACAATACGCTAATGCATCAAAACCGCTCATTAGTTTTCGCAATGTTCCGTAAACTTCAGATACAATGTGCATAACGTGAGAATATTTTTCTACTTTCATATATTTGTCTATCGTAACTGAGCCGATTTCACTTACTCTGCCAATATCGTTTCGTCCAAGGTCTACAAGCATCATATGCTCTGCTCGCTCTTTCTCATTTCCTAACAGTTCTTTTTCGATTTCCTCATCTTCCCTCTTCGTTTTCCCCCTCGGTCTCGTACCAGCAATTGGGTTCGTCATCACCTTATCATCTCTTACTGACAGTAAACTTTCTGGCGAAGATCCGAGAACAACATAATCTTGAAAATCGATATAGAACATATATGGTGATGGATTCGCAATTCGAAGTTTCCGGTAAAGGGCGAATGGGTCTCCTTTACATTCACTTTGCAAACGTTGAGATAATACAACTTGGAATATGTCCCCGGCTCGAATGTATTCTTTCGCCGTTTCTACCATCTCACAAAACTCTTTTTCTGTTATGGAAGACGTGAATGATAACATTGATCGTATTTCATTTACTTCCGCTTCTTCTCCCTTTAGTACTTCCTCTTTGTATACTTGTAATCTTTCGTATACTTCTTCATAAGAAGCTGCATCCTCTTCCCTGCATACATATACAAACGACAACTTTTGGCGTAAATGATCGTAAACGATAAACTCACGATATAGTAAAAGGTGTACTTCTGGAATATTTAATGGATCATGTAAATCTGCTCCAATGTTTTCATATTGCCGAATGACATCATAGCCAATATAACCAACTGCTCCTCCGCAAAATGGGAATGGACTGTCTACTTGCGTTGGTGCGATTACACCTTCTAATACTTGCAGTACGTTACCTTGCAACTTTTCTATTTGCCCATATATCGTTCGTTCTACTTCCATACCAACGCTTTTCACTTCTCCATACGGATTACAACCTAAGTAAGAATAACGCCCTTTATCTTGATGAAGCTGTGAGCTTTCTAATAAAAATTTCTGCTTCCCTTTCATACGTCTATATAAAGAAATTGGCGTAATGCTATCTCCTTCTTCTTCAGCGATTACTAAAAATGTTTTCCCTTGTTTTTTTCGCTTCATAAATTCTTCTTTCGTCATCATGTCCTTCACCTCGCCCTGAAAAATAAAAAAGTCCCCTACATATCGAAAATATGTAGAGGACGATAAATTTACCGTGGTACCACCTCATGTTGGACGCAAAAGCATCCCGCTTTATTCAGGTACAAAATATATACCTTATCCTTGTAACGGCGGAGCCCGGGTTGCCTACTGAAATAATTGTTCAGCATACCTCTCGTAAGCCCATTCCGTATATGGAACCGCACCGGGCTCCCACCTGTCCCCGGCTCTCTGTAACGTCTCCAAATATACGTACTCTTCTTACTTAAACGATTTCATTTATTTAATTTTTTGTATACAAAAAGGGAGTACTCATCCTATAAAAAGGACGGGTACTCCCGTGGTGCCACCTTAATTCGTTACAAACGTAACGCACTTTATCGTATCAAAAACAATACGTGTCTCTTGTATCGATGAGATCATGTCGCCAAAGCCTACTTCTTTCGTTTCGGTTTGGAAGCTCCGAAGCCCATTCCACATCAATCCCATACTGATTCGCACCAACCATCAGCTCTCTGACATGTTCATCATGTGTACTCTTCTTCATCAACGCTTGCATTTTTTTAAGTTGCACTCATTATATTCCTCGCGTTTCTAAAAAGTCAATGATTTTTTAGAAAAAAATATTTTTTCTTCATTAGATATTATATTGACAAAACAACCTGTTTTTATGTAAATATAATAAATACTCTATTAAAATTAAGGTTTTTTGTCTTATATTTATATATCGAAAAAATAAACTATTATCAAAAAACGCTTACATTTCAGAAAATTCATATTTCAGCATGGATTTTTCTGAATAATCATGATAGATTATAAATATGCATAACGCATCAAAAGACATGACAAACGGAAGGGGAACTACATGAGTACGCAGATTTTAACTTTAACTTCTATCTCTATTTACATGCTGGGGATGTTAGTAATCGGCTATTTCGCCTACAAACGAACGTCCAACTTAACAGATTATATGCTTGGCGGGCGTACACTAGGCCCCGCAGTAACAGCATTAAGTGCTGGAGCATCAGATATGAGTGGTTGGCTTTTAATGGGATTACCCGGTGCAATGTTTAGCGTTGGATTAAGTAGTAGTTGGATTGCGATCGGCCTAACACTAGGCGCATACGCAAACTGGCTTTATGTTGCTCCTCGCTTACGTACCTACTCTGAAATTGCAAACAACTCTATTACTATTCCAGAATTTTTGGAACACCGTTTCCACGACAAATCTCATATGCTACGCTTAGTATCTGGACTTGTTATTATGATTTTCTTTACTTTCTATGTAGCTTCAGGATTAGTTTCAGGCGCTGTATTATTTGAAAATTCATTTGGCATGAATTATCATGTCGGATTATTCATTGTCGCAGCAGTTGTCGTAGCTTACACACTATTTGGTGGTTTCTTAGCAGTAAGTTGGACAGACTTCGTGCAAGGAATCATTATGGTAATTGCTCTTATTCTTGTTCCTATCGTAACAATTATGAATTCGAACGGACTTGGACCTGCGTTTGATACAATTCGATCTGTAGATCCAACACGTTTAGATATTTTTAAAGGTGCCTCTACTTTAGGAATGATTTCTTTATTCGCATGGGGCCTTGGTTATGTTGGACAACCTCATATTATTGTACGCTTTATGGCGATTTCGTCTGTAAAAGAAATTAAAAGCGCACGAAGAATTGGTATGAGCTGGATGATTTTCTCTGTTGTCGGAGCTATGTTTACTGGTCTTATCGGTATTGCTTACTATTCACAACAAGGGTTGACATTATCTAACCCAGAGACAATTTTCCTTGAACTTGGAAAAATTTTATTCCATCCACTTATTACTGGATTTTTATTAGCAGCTATTTTAGCGGCTATTATGAGTACAATCTCATCTCAGTTGCTCGTTACTTCAAGTGCGGTAACTGAAGATTTATATCGCACATTCTTTAAGCGATCTGCTTCTGATAAAGAGCTTGTATTTGTCGGTCGTATGGCCGTTCTTGTTGTTGCATTAATCGGGTGCGCATTAGCGTTTAAACAAAATGATACGATTTTAGCTCTTGTTGGATACGCTTGGGCTGGATTTGGTTCCTCATTCGGACCTGCTATTTTATTAAGTCTATATTGGAAACGCATGACAAAATGGGGCGCGCTTGCTGGTATGATTTCTGGTGCTGCGACTGTTATTATATGGACACAATTTAAATTCTTAAAAGACTTCTTATATGAAATGATTCCTGGTTTCGCTATTAGTTTACTAGTGATCATAATTGTTAGTTTACTAACGCAACCTTCAAAAGAAGTTGAAGAACAATTTGAAGATTTCGAAAAACAACATCGTCATAATCTATAAAAAGAAAGCTCTGCTGTTACGATAACAGCAGAGCTTTCTTTTTACCACATTTCGACAATATTCTTCTCGAATTTAACAATTTCTTTATGTTTCGTTAAATTTACTATAACATTCTTCCTTTATATTATTAGTATCGACACCTATACAGAAAGGGGACTCCACAATGTTAGCAGCTTTGCAGCAACAACAAATAAGAAAATTTTCACCTATCACAAATACTTCTGCTTCTTGTTTAAACATACAACCTAATCCACCCAAAATTTCAATTGCTCCTTCTGTTATATCTGTAATTGGTATTCATATACAAAAAAATAAGCTTAAAATAAAAACCGGACAAAGCGCCGATTTATCAGCTTCCGTTTTGCCAATACAGGCAACGAATCAAGAGCTTATATGGACAAATATGAATTCCAATATCATTACCATCTATCCGAAAGGTGAGTCGGTAACGATTACAGGAAAAAGCGCTGGAAGAGCCGTAGTAATTGTGACTACAGCTGAAGGAAAATTCCGTGATTTATGTATCGTTCATGTACAACCTTATATGACAAATCCAAAGTAAGAGAGTGGTTTTTGACCACTCTCTTACTTTATTTCAATTTGAGGATTTTTACTTTTCACGCAGGAAATGAATTGTAGTTTATCTTTTGGAGAAATAATCTCTGTTTCATATGACCCGTAAACAATTTCAAGTCGATCAAATGATAGTGCATGAGCTGCTATTGGATTTTTCGTGTTCGAAATTCGTTTTATATCTCGTATAAATATGCGTTTTTTAACGAGACCTGATCTAATAGTAATTGTTTCTTCCCCGACAGTATATTTCGTTGTAAACCAACTCCAAATAAATAATATTGCGAACGGAATTGTGAAAAATAAAAGAAAATATTCTCTCCCTGCAAATATTGGTGCAAAACAAGCACCTAAAACAATAAAAAAGATTGGATATAACCATACATCTTTTTTTGACGAAAATTCCATTACACTCCCCCTTCTAATTCAATGAATCCTTCCCTTTCTCTTTTATTTTGGTATAAAACAAAAAAGAGAAGTCACTAACTACTTCTCTTTTCAACTCTTATATCATTTTATTTCCTAGCAACTCATCATAATTCCTGCGTATACACCGGCTTGTTTACCACATGTTTCGCTGTTCGCTTTTGTTGCTGTAGTAAGAATACAGATACACCCAACAATACGAGCATACTGCCGATAATTTGCATTGCATTTAATTTTTCTCCAAGTAAGAAGAACGCTAGTATAGATGCCCCAACTGGTTCCCCTAAAATACTCATTGAAATCGTTGTTGCATTCACATAATTCAACAGCCAGTTATTAATTACATGTGACACTGTAGGTACAACCGCAAGTAAAAGAAAAACGGTCCAATCCCACTTCGTATAGCCTGTAAAAGGCACTTGCAATATAACATTATAAATTCCCATGAAAATACCTGCGAATGCAAAGACTGTAAAGCTATAAATCCAGTGTGATACTTTCTTTACTGTTGTTTGCCCGATAAATAAATAACCGACAACTGCTATCACACTTAAAAAGGATAATATGTCACCATAAATTGCTTGTTCACTTAGCCCTAAATCTCCCCACCCAATACACATTACGCCCAGTATCGCAATTCCCATTGTCGCAATGGCTGAGTATGTTGTTCTTTCTTTAAATAAGAAAAAACCTCCAACTAAAGATACGATCGGTTGAAGTGCTAAAATAATCGTCGAACTCGCAACTGTCGTATGCTTTAAAGATTCAAACCATAAAAGAAAATGTAGCGCTAAAAAGAAACCAGATCCAATTAAAAATCCCCAATCTTTTATTTGAATCTTACTAAACTCTTCCCGTTTTTTCCAAACGATAGGCAGCATAATAAGTACGATAATCCATAATCGATACATACTTAATATTGAAGATGGTGCTGAGGACATCTTTACAAAAACTGCTGCGAATGAAATGGCTATAATGGAAATAGCTAATGGTAGTGCGATTGATTTTTCTTGTTTCAAATCCTGTCTCCCCTCTCACCTGTAAAAAATCCCACTTCATTATATCCGTTTTCTTTCATAACTTAAATACTAATTTTTTAGATTCTTCGTACCATTATGGTAAAATAGAACTTAAGGCACCCATTAGTGAATATTTCTTTCCTTTTCACTACAAGCGTCGCTCTTACAATCATTACAGTAAATTTTATTTAGGGGGATCTACATGAACAAAACAATAGGGAGAATTGAAGAAATTGCATTTTTTAGTACATCACTTCAAGAAGAAGTTACGCTTCTCGTTTATTTACCAGTAAATTACACGCCATTGCACAAACATACAGTTGTAATTGCACAAGATGGTAGAGACTATTTTCAGCTTGGTAAAGCACACCGTGTAATCGAAAGCCTTCGTGAAACTGAAGAAATTGACCGTACAATTATTGTCGGTATTCCATATAAAAACGTACACGACCGTAAAGAAAAATATTTCCCAAATGAAGTGAAAAATGCTGCGTATATTCGTTTCCTTGCTCATGAACTTGCACCATATATCGATGAAAATTATCCAACGTATCAAATGGGGAAAGGCCGTGTTTTAATTGGTGATTCTCTTGGCGGAACAGTTTCCTTTATGACTGCGCTTATGTATCCGCATACATTCGGTAAAGTTGTGATGCAATCACCATTTGTGGATGAAACAGTGATGAACTTAGCAAAAGAATTCAAAGATCCACAGGCGTTAGAACTTTATCACGTCATTGGAACAGAAGAAACAGCTGTAAAGCGTACAGACGGACAAGTATCTGATTTCGTAGAACCGAATCGTAATTTGAACGCTCTTCTTACAGGTAGAAATTTCATCACGCATTACGAGGAGTTTGAAGGGAATCATACTTGGAAATATTGGCAAGCAGATTTACCGAAAGCATTTTCTCATATTATATCAATGAAATAATAGAGAGCAGTATTCAGAATAATTTGATATAATAGATAAAGAGATTTATTCTCAAAATCTAACTAGACTTACAAAGGGAGGAATTGGAACATGAAATTAGGCATTGTAATTTTTCCATCTAAAATGATTCAAGATAAAGCGAACGGCTTACGTAAGCGTTATGATCCGCATTACGCGTTAGTTCCGCCACATATTACATTGAAAACACCCTTTGAGACGCAAGATGAGCAATTAGAATCGATTGTAAAAGAGTTACATACAATCGCAAACAGAACGAACCCTTTCACCCTTCATGTTGGAAAAGTTGGTTCATTTGCACCTGTTAATAATGTTCTTTATTTTAAAGTAGAAAAAACACCTGAACTCACTTTCTTAAATGAAGAAATGCATAACGAATTCTTCACACAAGAACGCGAGTACTCTTTCGTACCTCATTTAACAATCGCCCAAAACTTATCAGATGCAGAGCACGCTGATGTATTAGGTCGATTACGTATGAAAGATTTCTATTATGAGCAACCAATCGATCGTTTCCACCTTCTATATCAATTAGAAAACGGAACTTGGACTGTATACGAAACATTCCACCTTGGAAAGGGGAACAACTAATTTGCACGCACAAATCGTACAAACGGAAGAACAACTAAGAGATGCATTCTCTGTACGTAAGCAAGTATTTGTGAACGAGCAACGTGTTTCTGCTGAAGAAGAGTATGATGAGTTTGAAGAAACTTCTACACATGTTGTTATATATGATCATGATGCTCCAGTTGGTGCTGGCCGCTTTCGCATCGTTGATGGAATAGGAAAAATGGAACGCATTTGCGTACTAAGTTCCCATCGCAAAAAAGGCATTGGAAAAATTGTTATGGATGCACTTGAGGCGTATGCGAAGGAAAACTCGCTACCAAAATTGAAACTTCATGCCCAAACACATGCTGAAGATTTCTATACAAAACTTGGATACGTAACGAATTCTGATGTATTTATGGAGGCAAATATTCCTCACGTCGTTATGATAAAAGAATTATAATTTGAAAACAGGAGGTAACCCCTCCTGTTTTTTACATTGCTATTTTCTTTTTCTTCCGCTAAAGTTAAATGTTGATGCTATAGTTTTGAAGGTGAATATATGACACAAGAAAAATTTTCACAAAAATCGTTAACACACGCTGACATTCCGCGTGCGACATATCATATTCCGAAAACATCTACCCATTTAATTATGGAAGAAGATGCAGATGCGGCGTATTTCCGTGCTCTTGAACAGCAAAATGTTTATTTAAACGAAAAACAGTTAGAAGCAGTGCGAACGACAGAAGGTCCTGTCCTTACATTAGCTGGTGCCGGAAGCGGGAAAACATCTGTTTTAACAACTCGCGTAGGTTATTTAGTGAATGTAAAACAAGTTCATCCACGAAATATTTTACTACTAACGTTTACACAAAAAGCAGCTGAAGAAATTCGAACTCGCGTAGCGAACTTACCTGGTATGAACCATGCTGCAAGTAGCTATGTTGTCGCTGGTACATTCCACTCTGTCTTTTTAAAATTGCTTCGTAGCCAAGGATATAATCAGCAAATTTTAGCAAATGAAAAACATAAACAAATTATGATAAAGAAAATTTTAAAAGAATTACGTTTAAAAGATGGTTATGATGCGGAAACGATGCTCGCTATGATTTCGCTTGAGAAAAACAAATTGAATCGCCCGAAAGATGTAAAAGCGAAAACACCAGTTGAACAAGAATTCAAAGAAGTATACGAACGTTTTGAAGAGGTAAAACAGCGATATAATTACATCGATTTCGATGATATCTTATTAGAAACGTATTATATGTTAGAAAATAATGCTCCTTTGCTTACTCAATTGCAACAACGTTTCCACTATATTGAAGTAGATGAGTTCCAAGATACATCGTATGCACAATATGAAATTGTAAAATTGTTAGCCTCTCCAAGAAATAATTTATTTATCGCAGGTGATGATGATCAAGCGATATATGGCTGGCGAGGAGCAAGTCACCAAATTATTTTATCTTTTCCAAAAGAATTTGATAACACTACGATTATTGCGCTTAATACGAATTATCGATCCAATCCATTTATCGTCGGACTTGGAAATGAAGTTATCAAACTAAATCAAGAACGTTTTGATAAAGAGCTATATTCTGTTCGTGAGGAAGGTGTACAGCCATTTTACGCACGACCAGCTACGACTCTTGATGAAGCGAATCAAATTTTGCAGCTCATTCAAGAAAAGGTAGATAGTGGTGAGCGAAACTATAAAGATTTTTGTTTACTATATCGCACACATTCCGTAAGCCGCTCGTTACTTGACCAGCTTACAATTCATAAAATCCCATTTATCAAACATGGTGCGAGTCAATCATTTTACGAGCATTCTTTAATTAAACCTGTATTAGATCATTTACGACTCGTGCTTGAACCGTTTCGCCTAGAATCACTTTCTAATATATTGCCAACGATGTATATTGGCCGTGATGATTGTATTTCATTTATTGAACGTGAGCAATGGAAGTATGGTGAAGGACGCTTCCCTTCTCTTCTTCATTTCTTATTACTAAATCCAAGCTTGAAACCTTTTCAAGTGAAAAAAGTAAATGAACGTATCGATTTTATTAAATTTATAAAAGAGCTAGAACCGAAAAAAGCATTAAAAGAAATTATTCATGGTAAAGGAAAATATTTAGAGTACTTACAAAGTAACGATCGTTCTTCCTTTACGATGCATAAGGACATACAAGAAGAAATGCTAGAAGAATTAATGGAATCTGCGACTCGATTTACGGATATTTCCGCTTACTTAGAATTTATTAATGAAACAATTCAAGGGCAAAAAGAAATGGAAGCATTAAAAACAATGCCTCAAAAAGATGCTGTATCGCTTATGTCGATCCATAACGCAAAAGGCCTTGAATTTCCATGCGTCTTTTTACTTGGTGCAAGCGATGGCATACTGCCGCATACATCTTCTTTAAAAGACGCGAATGACCGTGTAACTGAGACTTCTGAAGCATTAGAAGAAGAACGACGCTTACTCTACGTCGCAATTACACGTGCAAAAGAAGAACTTTACATTTCCTCTCCGCAATTTTTCAGAGGAAAGAAACTAGATATTTCACGTTTTTTATATACTACGCGAAAAGATTTGCCTGAAAAGACATCCACTAAATAAGGATGTCTTTTTTCCATATCACGTTATGTACATCCCTTCTATATAAATTCCCTATTTTTATCATGAGAATTAACGTAATATCGACCATATCCCACTCATATTGTAATAGTGTATGTCAGAACTCACGATAAGGAGTGAACATAATGAGCTGCAATTGTAATGAAGACAATCAACATGATTTTGATTTTAATTGTGTATCTAATGTCGTTCGTTTCATACATGAATTACAAGAATGCGCAACCACAACATGTGGATCTGGTTGCGAAGTTCCATTTTTAGGCGCACATAATAGTGCATCAGTAGCGAATACACGTCCTTTTATTTTATACACAAAAGCTGGAGAACCATTTGAAGCATTTGCACCAATAGGAGATCTTAAGCACTGTACTTCCCCGATTTTCCGCGTTGAGAGCATAGATGATGATGATTGTGCTGTGCTACGAGTATTAGCTGTAGTATTAGGTAATGGTACCTCTGTTCCACCAGGTGACGATCCGATTTGTACGTTTTTAAATGTACCAAATGCCAAATTAAAATCGACCCCTGCTTGTCTAACTGTTGATTTAAGTTGCTTCTGCGCTATTCAATGCTTACGCGATGTTTCTATATAAAACTAAATACTAATTTAAGCATGGATTGGGTGGCAGAATTCTCTGCCACCCAATCCATGCTTAAAAGCTATTATTATGTATTTTCCATAAAATTAGGAACTTGTCTAGAAGATTGAACCTGCCCTTTTCATTAACTGAAAGTAGAAACAGATAAAGGAGTGAAAAACATGTTCTCTTCTGATTGCGAATTTACTAACATCGATTGCGAAGCGAAACCAGCTAGCACATTACCGGCCTTCTGTTTTGCTTTCAATGCATCTGCACCTCAATTTGCTTCACTATTCACACCACTACTATTACCTAGCGTAAGTCCAAATCCAAATATTACTGTTCCAGTAATAAACGATACAGTAAGTGTCGGAGATGGTATTAAAATTCAACGAGCTGGTATTTATCAAATCAGTTATACATTAACAATTAGTCTTAATAATGTTCCTAATGCACCAGAAGCTGGTCGTTTCTTCTTATCATTAGACACACCACACAACATTATTCCTGGATCAGGTACAGCGGTCCGCTCTAATGTTATTGGTACTGGTGAAGCAGACCTATCCAGCGGTATTATTCTTATTAACTTAAACCCTGGTAACTTAATTCAAATTGTACCCGTTGAATTGCTTGGAACTGTAGACATCCGTGCTGCAGCATTAACAGTTACACAAATCGGCTAGTAAAAAGGAGTTGTCTCATAAGTCAAATTTCTGACTATGTGACACTCCTTTTTATTCTGACATTTTGGAGTAGCGTACCCTTTTGAGAAAATCTATTTTATATTTATAATAAAAAACACTCATAGTAACATGAGTGCTTCATTCTTCATATTGTTTAATAATATTCTTCTTTTTCCCGCAATTACATCCCTTTTTCTTTACAAACCCTTGTTGCTCTAATTGTTCTTGATATGCCTGTTGTTGCGCTTGTTGCTGTTGCTGTATGTTATACCACTGCTGCAGGTCATATGAATTTCGCCTTGGATTATTGCTCACAGCAAACATCTCCTCTACTGTCAATTCTGTCTATTCACTATATGAACAACTTCTTATTTCCGTTCCCTCATTCGTTTAAACTCCGCTTTTTCTCGTATTATGAAAATACATTATTCTCCCATAAAATATCCTGTAATCGTTTCAATGATCGCCGCTGCACCTGCAATAGCTAATAATGCCAGTAACGGCTCTGCAACGATAGGAATCCAATTATATAAAACTAATAAAAAAGCACTAACCCATACACCTGTACACCAATAACAGCTTAATAATTCACCAATCCACTTTCTTAATCCTTTACCTTTTACTTTTGTAAAAGTTGATACACTTCCATCCGGCTCCGTAACCTCTAACTCATCAATAAACGGTCTTCGTACAAAGGCTGTAATTTTGTCATAAACAATTAAACGAGTTAACCTAAAAGCTGCTAGTGCGAAAATAAAAAATAAAAGCCAACTTGTAAACAGCATGATCCCACCTTCCCTTATCTTCTTTCGCCTATTTAAAAAAAAAGGTCTTGAGATTGTGACCAAATCTCCCCGACTCCAATATCTTATTAATGTAAATACAAACAAGAAGATAAGGAGTGACATTAATGAGTTGTAACGATAATAAACACCATGGCTCTTCTCATTGTGTAGTTGACGTTGTAAAATTCATCAATGAATTACAAGATTGCTCTACAACAACGTGTGGATCTGGTTGTGAAATCCCATTTTTAGGAGCACATAATAGTGCTGCAGTAGCGAATACACGTCCTTTTATTTTATACACAAAAGAGGGAGAACCTTTTAAAGCATTTGCACCAGTAGCATTAGGAGAAACTAAGCACTGTAAGTCTGCAATTTTCCGTGTTGAGAGCGTAGATGACGATAGCTGCGCTGTGCTACGCGTATTAGTTGTAGTATTAGGTGATGGCTCCCCTGTTCCACCTGGTGACGATCCAATTTGTACGTTTTTAAATGTACCAAATGCAAAGTTAAAATCAACACCTACTTGTATTACTGTTGATTTAAGCTGTTTCTGTGCTATTCAGTGCTTACGCGACGTTTCTATCTAATAAGTTAAGTAAACTAAAAAACTATTAGGGTGGTAGAATTTTTCTACCACCTTTACATATTTATAAACCGGCCATATCAATCGATTTGATATCATCTATAGATAACTTAATATCTCTCATACTATTTGGCGGCATAATGGCTACGATTCCATTACGATACGATATTATTGACCCGACATATGAAACTGTAGCCGTTTTTATTCTGCACCTTACTTTTGGAATATAATGAGGGCGGTTTAATAAAAAGTGAATTTTCTCCTCATTATTCATATCCTTAAATGATTTATTGTACGGGACCGTCCTCACCTGCTCGTGCTCTGCTTGCTCCGCTTCTTCTGTTTGTTCTTCTACTTGTTGCTCTTCTTGTATTTCTTGTTCTATCACTTCTTCCACAGCACTACTTACAATATTTTCGTTTCTACTACTTTGCACTTTTCGATCCTCATTTTCAAAGTTTGTAAGAATAATTCTTTTTATTTTCGGTTCAGTAAGTTCTAAACTTACTTGTGCAATATATAACAACGGTTTTCCAACTGTTGAGCTTTTATTTTTCACACTCGTCCCTCCCACTTCCATATGTAGCTGGATAAATCGTGTACTATTATAGTTATATTCATAAGGTGGCAAGAACTTTCGTTAAAAATCGTTCTTTCTGAGAGCAATAAAGTGAAACCTTAATCAGTGGTGGGTTTCTTCATCCCCCACTGATTATTAGCCCTCACCAATCGGGCTTTTACGGGCGGCCCGACCCCCACTTAACTTCTTTGCTTCCGCTGAATTTTGAGGTAGGGGTCTTACTGCCCGCAAATAGCGGGATAAAAAAGACAGCCTCAATGTTTAGAGACTGTCCTTTAAAAACTATAATCAATATTTATCCTAAAATATGATATCCTGAATCAACGTGAATATTTTCTCCTGTTACGCCGCGTGCTAAATCACTGAATAAGAATACTGCTGTATCGCCAACTTCTTCTGGAGTTGTTGTACGACGAAGTGGAGCACGCTCCTCGATTTCTCTTAAGATTGAGTTGAAATCGCCTACACCTTTCGCAGATAATGTACGAATTGGTCCTGCAGAAATAGCGTTCACACGAATGCCGTGTTGACCTAAATCGTTTGCTAAATATTTCACGCTTGCTTCTAATGAAGCTTTCGCAACACCCATAACGTTATAGTTTTTCACAACGCGCTCGCCGCCAAGGTATGTTAAAGTTAAAATATTTCCGCCTTCTGTCATTACTTTCTTCGCTTCTCTTGCTACTGCTGTTAAAGAGAATGCACTAATGTTTTGTGCAAGTAAAAATCCATCACGAGAAGTATCTACAAATTCACCTTTTAAATCATCACGATTTGCAAAAGCAATACAGTGTGCAACACCGTGAATTGTACCAACTTCTTGCTTAATCGTTTCAAAGCAAGCTGTAAGTTCTGCATCATTCGTTACATCACAAGGTAATACAAGTGATTCTTGCCCTTCTAATGTATCCGCTAATTCACGAACGTTTCTTTCTAAACGTTCTCCTGCATATGTGAATATTAATTTTGCACCTGCATTATGCAAAGAGCGAGCAATTCCCCACGCAATACTTCTTTGGTTCGCAACGCCCATAACAACAAATGTTTTCCCTTGTAATAGTTCCATGATATATCCTCCCAGAAATACTTATACTTGTTATTAGTACCTGATACTTATAATTATAGTACCATAAAACCGCTTAAAGGCAAACAAAAAAGTCATTAACGTAAATTTGTTAATGACTTTTTGTTTCTATAAAAAACAGCTCTAATCCTTCTTCCCAAGAAGGCATTTGTAAAAAACATTTAATCGTAGCATGTTATGTTGAAAGATAGAATATTTCGGTCTCGCAGCCGCAGCCCCGAATTCTTCAGTTGAAACAGGTAATACATCTACTTTCATATTTGCATCCGAAAATATTTTTTTGGCAAATTCAAACCAAGAGCATGATCCCCTGTTGGATACGTGATACGTACCATATAAAGAAGTACGAATGAGCTTATTAATCATCATATTTAAATCGGCCACGTACGTAGGAGAGCCAACTTGATCCGCTACAACGGATATTTCATCTTTTTCTTTCCCTAACCGCATCATCATTTTCACAAAATTACTTCCATATTTACCATCCAGCCACGATGTACGAACGATAAAATATTTATTATGTAACTCTTTGACGAACTGCTCTCCAGCAAATTTTGAAGCCCCATATATATTTATCGGCGATGGATTATGAAACTCATGATAGCCATCTGGTCTGTCACCTTGAAATACATAATCGGTGCTAATATAAACTAACTTCGCCCCTACTAATTGCGAAACAACTGCTATATTTCGAGCTCCTATCGCATTTATTCCATACGCTAGATCCTGTTGATCTACTTTCGTATAGGCTGCACAATGAATGATTATATGTGGTCTTATCTCTTTTACGACTTGCTGAATTCGAGACATATTTGTGACATCTAGTAATTTTTTATCAAATGGATATATGTCATATCCTCCAGAATTCAACCCCTCTACCAGTTATTTTCCTAATTGACCATTCGCTCCCGTTATGATAACCCGCTCTTTCATTGACATACCCCTTACTTTCCTTTTAGTGGTTTCCACCATTCCTCATTCTTCTCATACCATTGCACCGTTTCTTGTAATCCTTGTTCGAATGTATACTTTGGTTCCCAATCAAATTCGTTCTTCATTTTCTCTGCATCAATCGCATAACGGCGGTCATGTCCTAAACGGTCTGTAACGTATTCAATATCTTTTTTTGTTTTTCCTAAGAGAGTAATAATCTGTTCCACAACTTCTACATTTGTTTTTTCATTATTTCCACCTATGTTATATACTTCTCCTACACGTCCCTTATGCAAAACAATGTCAATCGCACTACAATGATCTGTTACATGTAACCAGTCTCTTACATTTAATCCATCACCATATACCGGCAGAGTTTTTCCTTCCAGTGCATTCGTAACCATTAATGGAATTAACTTTTCAGGATATTGATACGGTCCATAGTTATTGGAACACCGAGTCACTATAACTGGTAATTGATATGTTTTATAATAAGACAAAGCTATCACATCCGAGCTCGCCTTACTTGAAGAATATGGACTATTTGGAGCTAACCGGGTTTCCTCGGTAAACTTTCCTGTTTGTCCTAAAGAGCCGTATACTTCATCTGTTGATACTTGTACGAGCTTAATATGCGGATACTTTTTCACTAGTTCTAATAAGGTGACTGTCCCGATTACATTCGTATCATAAAACGGGATCGGGTTTTCAATACTACGGTCCACATGTGATTCAGCTGCGAAATTTACAATCACTTGCACGTCTCGCTCCTTTATGACATACTCTAACAGCTCTCCATTTTGAATTTTCCCTTTTACAAAAAAGTAATTAGGATGATCTTGAAGAGACTTTACGTTATTTAAATTACCGCTATATGTTAACGCGTCGTAATTAATGATTTTATATGTTTCATAGCTTTGTAACATGTAATGAACAAAATTACTTCCAATAAATCCAGCCCCACCTGTTACTAATATATTCATAAACAACTCTCCTACTTAAATACTATCTTCATATTCCTTAAGCGATGGTAACATTCGGTCCTTACCGGAAAAGATAGGATTTGTTACCGACCATGGAATTGATAATTCTTTATCTTCCCAAAGCAAACCTGCATCGTGCTACTTTATACATAACAATAGTATGTGGGACAAACGTACAAAACCCGTGAGCAAATCCTTTTGGCACCAATAATTGCCTATGATTATCCGCACTTAAAATGTATCCTTTCCACTGTTTAAACGTAGGTGAATCTTTTCGCAAGTCTACGATAACATCATAAACTGCTCCTTGCATAACTTGAATGAGTTTCGTTTGCGCTTTCGGATTTTTTGAAAGTGTAATCCCCGAATCGTTCCCGCCTGCGCTGAATAAGATACATTATCCTGTACAAATGAATACGTAATCCCTAATGTTTCTAGCACCTTCTTATTATAACTTTCTGTAAAAAAGCTACGCTCATCTCCAAATAACCTCGGTTCTAACAATTTTGCATCGGTAAAGTTCGTTTCTACAACTTTCATATTCTCACCTATTCTCCGTTAAACTGTTTCCAAAAGTTTATATCCCGCGCTAACGTATTCGCCTTTTGAAGAGAAGCATGAGTTCCCCCATCCGTCCACCAGCCGCTCATTTTATTATAAGTAAGTACCCCTCGTTTCTAATACCAATTATTTACATCTGTAATTTCAAGTTCTCCCCGTGCGGAAGGCTTTAATTCTTTTATATAAGAAAAGAATTTCGAATCCTACAAATAAATTCCCGTTACAGCATAGGAACTTTTCGGCTTTTTCGGTTTTTCTTCAATTTCAATTATTTTTCGGTTTTGAATATGTGCTACGCCAAATCTTTCGGGATCTTCTACAGATTGAAGCAGCACTCATAATTGTGATTTTTCTGCTTCAATACTATATTGAAATACAACCGTCTCAGCCATGAAGCCACTTCCAAGACAATATTTTTTACAAATTTCATATAACTTCTCAATTAGTGATTCATATATTTTATGATCAATATATACACGATCTACTTTACTAATAACGTATCCCGCTTTTAAAAACATTCTTAGCATTTCATTAAATGTAAAGAAACGTATATGTGTTTTATCTAACAAACCATATTCTGTATACGTCAAATTTCTAGTAAGTAAGGGAGCTAATACTGAAATATGAACTACGTTCGGTATACTAGCTAAAATCACACCATTTTGCTATATATAGCTTAACTTTTTCAATCACAGCCCATGGATCAAATAAATGCTCTAATACATCCCCGAATATAACGCAATCAAATTGCCCCTCCTCATAAGGAAGATTTATTTTTTCTATATCACCTAAAATCACATGGTCCAGTTTCTCTCTTGCCTTTTCTGCTGCCTCTGGAAATGCCTCAATTCCTGATACACGTGTGCCATTTTCTTTAATAGCCGCTCCCAGTTCACCGTTAGAGCATCCAATATCAAAAACTTCTTTCCAGTCCTTTTTGATATGCTTCAATAAAATCGGATTCGCTGCATTATAATAATGTTCGGATTTTTCTTCATATTCTTCCGTTCGATCAATGGAGCCTGTATCAACTACAATAATTTCATCAACTATTTTTTTCTACTGCATCCAAACATCGACCTATTGTATTTTCTTCATCGCGAACAATCATGCATAAACTAATTGTAGTCCCTTGCTTGTTCAACATAATCACCCTCTTCCAAATCAATCCTATGTTATACATACAATGAATTTTCCATTTTTTAACTTGTCCAAGTAGTTTAAGATTTCTTTTCAATATTTCAAATGTCCTTGTCATTTTCTTCTAGTTTTTCATCTACTATATAATGAACGCTTTATGGAGGTGCATTTATGTCAAATAATAATTATTCAGACGGATTAAATCCCGAAGAATCACTATCTGCTAGTGCATTTGATCCTAACCTTGTAGGACCGACCGGTGACACTGGACCAACTGGAGACACTGGACCTACCGGTGACACTGGACCGACTGGAGACACTGGACCGACCGGACCTTCTGGATTAGGCCTTCCAGCAGGATTATATGCATTTAACTCTGCTACAGCTAGTATAGCTCTTGGTATTAACGATCCCGTACCATTTAACATGGTTGGATCTCAGTTTGGTACAGCAATCTCTCAATTAGATGCTGATACTTTCATCATAAGTGAAACTGGATTCTATAAAATTACCGTTATCGCATATACCGCAGCAGCTAGTGTATTAGGTAGCCTTGCAATTCAAGTGAACAGCATTAATATACCTGGTGCTGGAACAAGTTTAATCTCACTTGGAGCGCCTCTCGTTATCCAAGCAATTACACAAATTACAACGACTCCATCAATGGTTGAAGCTGTTGTTACAGGACTTGGATTATCTCTAGCTCTTGGTACTAGCGCATCTATTATTATTGAGAAAATCGCTTAATATGTTACTTAGCAGTAAAACTGATATCTGTTTTACTGTTTTTTCAATTTCAAATTCAATCATGAAAGCTTCGTTATCTACATAATCATATTGTTGTATGACATTTCGCAGGAGGCACATATATGGAAAATAAATCAACTGTCCAGCTTTATCTAGAGTTGTTGAAGAAAACCATTTTATTTGAAATATAGCTAGAATATGAATCATATTTACCTGCTTCGTTACATATTTCTAAGGAACTTCCATATGAACCTGTTGCAGAACCACCCCCTTTATTCATTAAACAATATGCTGAAAACCATAACTTAAAAATTGTGAAGCCCAGTGTTTTAAAAAGTGAACGTCAAGATGGGCTAGATTGGCCAAGAGCAGCACATAGCATAATCGTTTGCATATTATTGTGAACCTGCAATTACTAGAGCAGCCGCAAATAGCGGGATAAAGTGAACCTTTAATATTTGAACAGTATTTACCAAATTATAAAAACATAACATACATTCGAAACAATCCTACCCTAGGACAATTTCACAATGACCTTATCCTCTTAGAAAAATCGAATGGCGAGTATATAAATTTTTTAATGGACGATGATGTATTTTACAAGCAAAAAATAGAAAAAATGATGTCCTATTTTTTGCAGAATTCCAATGAAAACCTTGCCCTTGTCACTTCTTACCGAGTACGTATTGATGATGATGGCAATCTAATAGATGACTCCCATTCAACGCAAAGATTATATAGCGAAGACACGCCGTTAAACGGAATATTATTAGGGGACTGGATGTTAAAGTCTGGCCACAATATTATCGGGGAGCCGACAACTACTTTGTTCAAAAAAAAGGTACTCACTGACCCTTTTGGCACACTAAAAGGTAGACAATATGCTTGTAGTGTCGATATGGCATCATGGATTTCCTTACTTTCTAAAGGTGATGCTGTGTATATCTCCGAGCCATTAAGTCAATTCCGCCACCATGCTGGACAACAAGTACACAACAAGCTTCTTCAAGGCTCTGAAGATTTCACGCATCTCGTTATAACATCAAAAGAATATGGCTTTTTACAAAATACCACGGACTATAGAGCAGCTCTACTTAACGCCTATCAGTGGTGTAAAAATTCTTTACAATATTATCACAGTCTACCAGACCTCATTCCAGATGCACATGTACGTCTTTCCCATTGTTTGGATATAATTATTAAAGAGTTAAATTATTAAGCTATTCGACAAAACAAAAAATGTATGAGCTATATATACATTGTTCGTATAGTTCATACATTTTTTCTAAACTATAAAATCCATTAATATAAAGAGCAGTAGAAAGGATTACATACAGTGAAAGATACGAATTCTCAATATCAAATAGACTACGTATTACTATTCATTTTATTTGCCATTGGCACTGTTAGTTGCTTTGCTATTGCAAGTGCACAAACCTCTTTACCACCATTTTTACAAAACGTGAATTTTGCACTAAAGCAACTCCAATGGTACTTCATTGGAGTTCTCGCTATTGGTGTTATTATGATTATCGATTTTGACCGGTATCAAAAAATTGCTTGGTATTTATATAGCTTTGCAATGATACTACTTATTGGGCTAGAAATTCAAGTTCCAGGTGCCGTTACAATTAAAGGGGCTACCGCTTGGTACAGGCTTCCAGGTATCGGGAATTTTCAGCCTTCAGAAATTATGAAATTATTTTTAATTATCGTCATTGGACGAATTATAGCGGATCATAATGAAAAATACTTTCTTCGAACACCACGTGAAGATGTTATCTTACTCGGAAAAATATTCGCAACGAGTTTGCCACCACTACTACTTATTGCAAAGGAACCTGATTTAGGAAATACAATGGTAATTTCAGCGATGCTCGCAGCAATGATTTTAGTTTCTGGTATACGTTGGCGCTTCATTTTCGGATTAACGTCTGGCATGTTTGCATTAGGCTCTACCTTAACATATATTTATTTTTCTCATACGCAATTCTTTAAAGAGCATATCTTAAAAGAATATCAATTAAACCGCTTCTATGGTTGGTTGGCACCTTACGAATATGACACGCAAGGCTATCAATTAAGACAAGCCTTCTTAGCTACTGGATCAGGAGAAATGCAAGGTAAAGGATGGGAAAATGGACAAGTATACTTTCCAGAACCACATACAGATTTTATTTTCACTAACGTCGCTGAACAATTTGGTTTTTTAGGTGCAAGTATCATTATTTCACTTTTTTTCTTACTCATTTTCCGCATGATTCATATCGCTTTAGAAAGCAATGATCCTTTCGGTAGTTACATTTGCGCTGGCACAATCGGTATGTTTACTTTCCAAGTATTCCAAAACATCGGTATGACAATCGGATTACTCCCTATTACAGGGATTACATTACCCCTTATGAGCTATGGAGGAAGTTCGTTGCTTACATACATGATTGCAATTGGATTTATTTTAAACGTTCGCTCACGGACGAAAATCTTTATGTTTAAATAAACCGTACAAAAACGATATTTTTATCTCTATCCTTTTTTAGATATACTAATGAAAAATAGGCTGGAGGTTTAAATATGAAATATGACATTATAGGAGATATTCACGGCTGCTTCCAAGAGTTTCAAAACTTAACGACGAAACTAGGATATAAATGGAATAGTGGCTTGCCAGTTCATCCCGACACACGGCAGCTCGCATTCGTTGGTGATATTACAGACCGCGGTCCTCATTCATTACGGATGATTGAAATTGTATGGGAACTTGTCATACATAAAAAAGAGGCTTATTACGCTCCTGGAAATCACTGTAATAAACTGTACCGATTTTTCCTCGGACGTAATGTGACAATCGCTCACGGACTTGAAACAACTGTTGCCGAATACGAAGCACTTCCTTCTCACGAACAAAAAGTCATAAAAGAAAAGTTCATCACCCTTTATGAACATTCCCCTTTATATCACGTACTCGCTGAGAAAAGGTTAATTGTATGTCACGCTGGTATTCGGCAAGATTACATAGGAAGACAAGATAAAAAAGTAGAAACATTTGTATTATATGGCGATATTACAGGGGAAAAACATGATGATGGCTCACCTGTCCGTCGTGACTGGGCGAAAGAGTATAAAGGGGACGCTTGGATTATATATGGACATACACCAGTAAAAGAACCTCGTTTTGTGAATCATACAATCAATATCGATACTGGTGCTGTATTTGGCGGTAAACTAACCGGACTACGTTACCCTGAAATGGAGACTATTTCCGTCCCTTCTTCCCTGCCTTTTGTTCCTGAGAAATTCCGCCCAATTTCATAACCCTTCCTAGCTTAGTACAATCCACGGGTAGCAAGGGATTATCATATTTTCTAGACGTATCCCACATAAAAACTGGGTGAAGCAATTAAAAAAGATGCGATAAAGTGCATCTTTTTTTCATTGTGCGGCATATACTGTCGCAGGAGGTGACAGTATGAAGAAAAAATCTTCTAAACAAAAAAGAAAATTCTCCCCTTTATATCTGCCCATATACGGAATTAACAACTGGTGCGGCATTCGAGCTGCAGCGATAGAAGAACTTGAAGAACAAGAGTCATCAAAAAAAATAAAAGATAAAACAAAATATGTCTCTTTAGAAAATGCTGTAATGAGCCGCATAATCAATCGTAGAAAAATAAAGATGCAGCAAAAAAATAAACATCTCTCTAATCACAATGAACAAGTACTGCATTCTGAAGAAGAAAAGGAAAATACGGAACAAAACATTCCTGCAGCAATAAATAAAAAAATAGAACCAGAAATTCCAGCCGCTATTATAAAGCAAGTAAAAAAAATAAAAGAAGCATTAGCTCCATCAAATGATATATCTGCGGAAAAACCGATTATAATTCAGGCCCCTACACCTGAAAATACGAAAGTTAAAAAAGGAGGCCGATATGCATATGCAGAAGGGCTTCAATCTCATGCAGAGGGCATGGGGTCACATGCAGAAGGACTCTTAACACACGCAAAAGGTCCTTTCTCTCATGCAGAAGGATCAAAAACAAAAGCAACCGGACATAGTTCGCATAGTGAAGGTAATGAAACGACAGCAGGCGGCTCTTATGCCCATGCGGAAGGTAAACATACGATTGCTTTCGGTGAAGCAGCACATGCAGAAGGAACCGCAACGATTGCTAACGGATTCTCATCTCATGCGGAAGGTAATCATACATCAACGGCTCATTTTGCAGGTAGCCATATTATGGGCAAATTTGGTACAGCAGAAGAAGCTTATTCCTGGTTTATTGCAAATGGGACAAATGAAACTGATCATAATATAGGTGCAAAATGGCTTGCTCATAACGGAGAAATGTATATTGATGGTTTTTCTTACAATGCGGGCGGAACGGATTTTGCACAAATGTTTGAGACGGCAGATCCCAGCCCTATTGATGTCGGTTATTTCGTTACATTTAGTAGCGACGAAAAAATTCGAATAGCTACTTCAAACGATTCATTCATTTTAGGAATATCTAGTGCAACCCCAGCTCTTATAGGAAATAGCGGTGCTTTAAGTTGGCAAAAACGCTATAAAACCGATAACTTTGGAAAGCGTCAATATGTACGTACAGAAACACATGAAATACAACCACTTTTAAATACAGAATGGGATCCAGCTTGTAAGTATATAGCAAGAAAAGACCGTACTGAGTGGCTTCCTGTCGGATTAATTGGACAAATGTTAGTACGTGATGATGGGACTTGCGAAACACATGGATATTGTCGTCCAAATGATGACGGCATTGCTACAAAAGCTGAAAGTGGATTTTTCGTTATTAAGCGTACGGGTGATAATCAAATTTTAATATTATTCCGCTAAGAAAAAAGGGAACAAAATTCTTCAGTGCGTAAGAATTTTGTTCCCTTTTTAAGTATGCCTTAGTAACTCTTGCATATCGCTTGGAATCGTTGTAGTAAAAGACATTTCCTTTTCTAAAATAGGATGATAAAACGTCAAAGTTGTACTGTGAAGTGCTTGTCGTTTCATTTCATCCCTTCTTCCTCCATATAAGTCATCGCCAAGTAACGGATGACCTATATGCGCCATATGCACACGGATTTGATGCGTTCTTCCTGTCTCAAGTTCAAGCGATACACGCGTCTTATGAGATGAGCTCTTAATTACTCTAAAGTGAGTAACTGCCCTCTGTCCATCCTCACAAACTGTTCGCTCAATAATGCTATCCGATTTTCGTCCAATCGGTGCGTCAATCGTTCCTTCTCGTTCTATCATCTCTCCATGAACGACTGCTTCATACGTTCGTTTCACAGCTTTTTGTTGATGCTGTTTCGATAATAGATGATGCACAAAACGATTTTTTGCAATAAGCATAAGCCCTGAAGTATCACGATCTAACCTTGTTACAATGTGCACCGTACTTGCAAGATGCTGCTTATCATAATGGGATAAAAGCGCGTTGGCAATACTCCCTACCGGATGTTCTCTAGACGGAATCGTTGACATGTTCGCTTCTTTATCGATGACAAGAACTGCATCGTCTTCATATACAATGCTTAAAGGGATATTTTCCGCAATCATCCCTTCGCTTCTTTCCTCGACTGGAAAAAAGACACGTAACTCTTCACCAGCTTGTAACTGATGACGAACGCTCGCATGTTGATCGTTTACTTCAATTGCTCCGCCATGAAACTTTATATCCGTTAAAGCGGCTTTAGAAATTCCTTTCGTTTTCAAAAATTCCCTAACTAAAGTTCCTTCTTCAGCCGGTCCTATATCCCATTTTAATGTAAACCTGTTCAAATATATAAACCCCTTCTATTTATCTGCAACAAACGAGTCACGGACACGTTTCCAGAACGGGAACGGACGGAAACGAACAAATCGTACTTTCTCGTTTGCAACGCGATACTGAATTGATTTCACATCTTGATGAACCATCGTCAAATGATCCACCGTAATTTGCAAGTTCATTCCTGCAGCCGGCTTCAACACACATGTATGATGTTTCGGCAATACGAGCGGTGAGCCTACGGTACGAAACACACGGTTGTTAATTGATGCCATTTCTGCAATCTGAATCGCTTCAATCGAAGGGTGAATAATTGCCCCGCCAAGTGCCTTATTATACGCAGTACTTCCTGAAGGCGTAGAAATACAAAGACCATCACCGCGGAACGTTTCAAAATACTCTCCGCGTATTTCCACTTCCGTTACTAATGTACCTTCTGCACTTTTTACAGTCGCTTCATTCATCGCTAAATACTGTGACTCTTTACTACCATTCACATAGCGAATAATCACTTCTAAAAGTGGATATTCCACCACTTGGAATGGTGTTTTAGCAATTGCAATTACTAATTTCTCTACTTCTGTCGGTAACCAATCTGCATAGAAACCTAAATGCCCTGTATGTACACCCACAAATGCTGTTTCATCCAATCGATTATAATAGCGATGAAACGCATATAAAAGAGTTCCATCTCCCCCAACAGAAATTACAATATCGGGTTCCTTTTCATCCATTGTAAATCCAAAATCTAGCAAGTATTCTTTCATCGTGCTTGCCAGTGTATCTGATGACTGATCTCCCTTTGACATAATTGTAAATTTCATCGCCCAACACCCTTTAGTTTATGATTCGGAATCTTTCGTTTCTTGCTTTCTTGAGAAAGCCTTCTGCGCTTCTTGAATTTCAAGACGAATAGAAGACATTTCTTCATCTAATAAAAATGCCGCTTCTGCTGCACGTTGTAAGCGTATTTTAATATCTTCAGGAAAACGCCCACTATATTTATAATTTAAAGAATGCTCAATTGTTGCCCAAAAGTTCATTGCTAGCGTACGTATTTGTATTTCTACTAATACCTTTTTTTCTCCCTGTATCGTTTGAACAGGGTAGCTAATGACAACGTGATAAGAGCGATAACCGCTATCTTTCTTTTGCGTGACATAATCACGCTCTTCCACGATTTCAAAGTCATTTCGTTTTCGAAGATATTCTACAACAGGCTTAATCTCATCCACGAATTGACACATCATTCTAAGACCAGCAATATCCTGCATATCTTCTCTCAATCGATCTAACGGTACATTTCTTTTTTCCGCTTTATCGATAATACTCGCAACTGATTTCACTCGTCCAGTTACAAACTCAATTGGGGAATGCTCCGTCAACATTGCAAACTGTGTACGCATTCCTTTTAGTTTCACTTTCAGCTCTGCCACCGCTTGGTGGTAAGGTGCTAAAAATTCTTCCCAATTTCGATTCATTTCAACCACCACCAAAATCAATCCATTTGCTTATAGAAATACTTTTTCTACAGCAGTTACTAATTCTTCTCCGTAATTTGCATTACCTTCAATATTTTCAACTAAATATTCTACTTCTTCTTTTAATCCTTCTAATTCCATTTCAACATCATTCACGTGAATAAACATTGCTGCATCTTTATTCATCGCTTCATGCATTGCTTCCCAGCATGTATGCGGAATGCTTACATAAATGAAAGATGACTCGTTTTCTAAGATATATAAAAATGATAAATTGTCTGAGTCTACAAGTACGTGATTACGCGCACTTAACTCCTTTACCTCTATTTCAGTATTTTCTGCACAAAAAATAAGAGCATTCTCTCTCTTTTCTACGCTCTTAACTTGAATTTTATTTTGCATGCTCTAACTCCTCCATCTCAACTTCCTGTCTTACTTAACAGTATTATTGTATCATAACATGGACGCAAACAAATAAAACATTGAACCAAATTTGCGAAAAAGCGATAATGTGAAAAGAATTATTTTTCAAAAGGAGCGCATACAATGACACAAGAAATTGAAATTGAATTTAAAAATATAGTTACAGAAGAAGAATTCGACATATTATGTAAATCGTTTTCGATTGAGGCATTTACAAAACAAGTGAATCACTACTTTGAAACACCAGGCTTCGCGTTAAAAGAAACTGGCTCTGCACTTCGTATTCGTCATAAAGGTGAAACTTATACATTAACATTGAAACAGCCTGCGGAAATCGGCTTATTAGAAACGCACCAAGTCGTAACAGCAGATGAAGCAAGATTGATGATGGAAACAAACACAATCATTCAAGGGGATGTAGTAGACCAACTACACAAATTACAAATTCCAGTTTCCTCTTTAACGTATATGGGCAATTTAACAACAGAAAGAGCAGAAACGTTATTTGAAGGCGGAACACTTGTCTTTGACCATAGTTTCTATTACAATCACGATGATTATGAAATCGAATATGAAGTACAAGATGAGGAAACTGGTAAAGCCGCATTTATGAATTTATTAAAGCAACATAACATACCAGTTCGCCATACAAATAACAAAGTAAAACGCTTTTTCCTTGCCAAACAAAACAAAGCACGCTAAAGTGAAAATTCCACTAGTGAATACGTTTTACTGGTGGATACGTCTCACTTAAAAAAGTAAAAGATTCATTTATAACATATAGAATAAGCAAAGAATGTTATGAAGGCTGTTTAGTTGCTCTTCATAACATTCCATTGCTACAATAGATATACATTTCATGGAAAAAGGAGTTTATAAAGGATGAGCAAGCAACCGATGACACCATTTGAAGCAATTGGCGGTGAACAATGCATTGCAATATTAGTGGATACATTTTATTCCTATGTGAGTAAACACCCTGACTTATCTCCCATCTTCCCGGATGATTTAACAGAAACCGCTAGGAAGCAGAAACAATTTTTAACACAATATTTAGGTGGTCCTAATTTGTACACTGAAGAACACGGTCATCCTATGTTAAGAGCACGCCATCTTCCGTTTGAGATTACTCCAAAACGAGCAGAGGCTTGGCTATCATGTATGGAGCAAGCAATGGATGATACAGGAGTGCATGGTCATATAAGAGAGTTTGTTTTTGAGCGTTTAGCATTAACTGCTCAGCATATGGTTAATACTCCAAACGAAACAGGTGAAGTGTAATGGATAAGCAGGAAGCAAAGCATATCAATATGCCCTCTCCTTCCGCATGTGAGCATAAGTCTGTAGAAGCATATTTATTTATTGATCCACTTTGTAAAGATTGCTGGGAAATCGAGCCATTTATTATTAAACTATGGCTCGAATACGGGAAATACTTCTCTATTCGTCATATCGTAACAGGAAAAGTGGACGGAACGAACGCTTCCTCACACAAATGGAATAAACCTGCTAATATTCGATTTGTGTGGGAAAAGACAACAAGTTTACAAGGTTTTTCATGTGATGGAAAGGTACATATGCAAGAAGCATCATCAACACCATATTTAGTTTCGATGGCAATTAAGGCAGCGGAGTTGCAAGGCCGAAAAGCAGGTTCGAAGTTTTTGCGCAAACTCCAAGAATACATTTTCCTTGAAAATGTATCGAACCCTGACTGCGAATTATTACTTGCATGTGCGAAAGATAGCAATATTGATGTAGAAGAATTCAAAAAAGATTTACATTCCGCCAGTGCAAAAAAAGCTTTCCAATGTGATTTAAAATTCACAAATGAGATGCATATTACAGAGATACCTTCCCTCGTATTTTTTCATGCGAATTCAGATGAAGAAGGTATTAAAATCGCTGGAACTTATTCCTATGACGTATACGTACAATTATTGAAAGAACTTGTAAAATGTGAAATTGAGCCAGAACCGTTACCACCTTTAGAGGTGTTACTAGAAGCAACACAATTTATCTCTTCAAAAGAAATAGCATTTATATACGACTGCTCGCAGCAAGAAATTGAGCGCGAACTAAAAAAATTACAACTGAAACGAAAAGTACAAATGGTTGAAGTAAAGTGCGAACGGTATTGGAAATGGATAGCAAAAGAAAAAGACCTGGTGTAAACACCAGGTCTTTTTCTTTACGGCTTATAAAAATATTAAAGGGGATGGGAGAAATTTTCACGTTCAAACAAAGGGGTATATGTTTGTATGTGAATTCGTTCACGCTTATTATATTACAAGATTCGACGTCAGATGACAACCCCTTTTGTCGAATTTCACACTTTTGTCACATTCTAAACGTTTTCATTTTTGAATAAGCTATATAAAAGCTCTTTAGGAGGTGTTTTTCATAAAAAAATCCTATATGTTACTAATTTTTTTATGTATCCTTGTTTCTTTTTTCTTGTATATTCTCTCTCTACTACAAGCTTTTCCTAAAATTATTGCCTTGCCTCTTTTATTTGGAGTCATCGTCATCGCTCTTTCCTATTTCAATCATAGAAAACGATTTAAAGGGTTTTAACTTCAAAAACCAACTGTAAAACTGTCTTCTAATTTAGAAAAAGTAAAGAAATATCCTCTTTATTTTCGACAAATATCGACATAGTTAACTTTTTAAAACATGTGCTAAACAAAAAAAGACGAGGATAAAATCCCTCGTCTTTTCTCATTAGTTCTCTTCAAATAATAACGCTTCTAATTCATTTAATTTCTCTTCAAATACTTGTAGTGCCTCTTTTACAGGTTCAGGAGATGCCATATCTACTCCTGCTCTTTTCAGCACTTCAATTGGATAATCAGAGCTTCCTGCTTTTAAGAATTCGTTAATGTAACGTTCTACTGCTGGTTGCCCTTCTTCTAAAATTTGTTTAGATAGTGCTGTTGCCGCACTAAATCCTGTTGCGTATTGATATACGTAGTAGTTGTAGTAGAAATGCGGAATACGAGACCACTCTAAGCCAATTTCTTCGTCGATTACTAAAGCGTCACCGAAATATTTCTTATTTAAATCGTAGTAGATCTCCGTTAACATGTCTGGCGTAACAGCATGTCCTTCTTGTACTTTCTTATGAATAATATGCTCAAACTCTGCGAACATCGTTTGACGGAATACAGTACCACGGAATCCTTCTAAATAGTGATTTAATAAATATAGACGCTCTTTCTTATCTTCTGTCGTTTTTAATAAATAGTCATTTAGAAGTGCTTCATTACAAGTTGATGCTACTTCTGCAACGAAGATTGAATAATCTCCATATACGTGCGGTTGTGTCTTCCTTGTATAGTAACTATGCACCGAATGACCAAACTCATGAGCAAGTGTAAATAAGTTATTTACATTATCATGCCAGTTCATTAAAATATACGGATTTGTTCCGTATGCCCCAGATGAATATGCTCCGCTTCTTTTTCCTTTATTCTCATACACATCTACCCAGCGATTTTCATATGCTTCTTTCAAAATATCAACATACTCATCACCAAGTACATTTAAAGACTTTAATAACATTTCTTGCGCTTCTTCATACTTCACATTCATTTTCACTTCTGGTACAAGTGGTGTATATAAATCATACATATGAAGCTCATCAAGACCTAGGGCACGCTTACGAATATCAATGTAGCGATGTAGTAAGTGTAAATTATCATTTACCGATTCAACAAGTTGATCATACACCGCTTCAGGAATATTATTATTACTTAATGCAGCTTGACGTGCAGAATCGTATTTACGAACGCGTGCATTGAAATTATTACGTTTCACAGCTCCGCTTAACGTACTTGCAAAAGTGTTCTTATATTTTCCGTACGTTTCATATACAGCTTTGAATGCATCTTCGCGCACACGACGATCATCACTTTCTAAAAATTGAATATAACGACCATGTGTTATTTCTACTTCTTCTCCATCTTCCCCTTTAATAGATGGGAATTTTAAATCCGCATTATTCAACATACCAAATGTATTACTTGATGCACTCATCACTTCAGATGCTTCTGCTAATAGCGCTTCTTCAGCTTCAGATAATACGTGCGGACGTTGACGTGTAATTTCTTCTAATGCATGCTCATATACACTTAGCTCTCGATTTTCTCGTAAGAAAGTTTGTAGCGTCTCTTCTGAAATAGATAAAATTTCAGGAACGATATAAGCTGTGCTACTAGATACTTGTGAATATAAATTTGTTGCGCGATCATTTAATGCTTGATACACAGAGTTTGTTGTATCTTGATCGTAACGCATATGTGCATATGTATATAGCTTACCTAATCGCATTGAAATTTCATCTTCATATTGCAATGCCTCAAGCAAATTGTCTGCAGAGTCGCCAAGCTTCCCTTTAAATTCAGTTAACTTTGGCAATAGCTCTTTAATAGCTTGGAATTCTTTTTCCCATTCTGCATCTGTTTGGAAAACATCTTCTAATCGCCATGTGTTTGCTTCTTCAATCTCATTGCGATCTGGTAATGATTTTACTCTATTTTGTTCAGCCATTCTTTAAGCCCTCCTTTAAATATCTCTACTTAAGTACAATTCGTTTTTTTCTTATGTAATTCCTTCACGATCAGTCTTTATTATATCCCCTTTTCCTCCTCTCATGTTATACTTTGCCTCAAATAGAGATAGTGCATGCGTTAAGCAAATTTCATCATGTTTCCTAACTTCTTCCTCTGTTTGTAACATAACTACATCCCTTATTTTCTGGTACGTATAAGTACCTACTTTATGCAACACACCTACATAACATAAAAAGGTCATATATTCAGTCATAACATAAAAAGGTCATATATTCAGTAACTGCCTCTTTCCATATGTGTTGCGAAAAATATGGTAGTAGGCGTCTCTTCGTATACTTTTTCACGTTATGACATACATATTGAAGGGAAATACAGTCCCCTACCGCAAGCTTACCTATACACTTCATATATATAAAAGCTTGCCATATAAATGGATTTGTTTGAAAAGCAAATAAAGACGGGAGCGGAACACCTATTTCAGAAGGAAAACTCGCTGGGGTACACTTATATTGATATAAGAGGCGTAATAGTGACTTATAATTATAATTCCAAATCGGCAAGGCATTTTGCCGAAAATAGTTCTTCCTTTTCTTCCATTCTTGCTCTAATTTTTCTTTTCGGAAAGAAACGGGGGAAAAGAGCATTTCAACAGTAGTCGTATCGATTGATAAATAAATAGTATGTGAGAAAGAGACATTTGTAGAAAATGGAGTGATAAAAGCGCATTTCATAAATGATTTTTGTTTTGGACAGAAAAAAATAAGAAATGGCTGAGGATAAGATTGTAAGGAGAAAGCCAGAAGTGAGGAGAATTGCATCCAATATGCAGATTGTTTTTTTAATTGATTTCCACCAATAATCCAGATAACTTGTATACTAGCTTGCCAATACGAATACGTTCGTTTATACAGCTGTTCTACGGAGATATTGGCGCATTGGTATTCGATCGCAATATTTCTGCCATCTCTCTCTACGAAAATATCTGGTCGTTGCTGAATTTCTGAAAGATAATGCTCTATATCCACATGAAACTTTTGACGTTTTAACCATCTATATACCAATTCTTTTCCGTGCCTATGATACATAGATTCCGCTTCATAAAAGGCAAGGCATGAATCCACTTTCTTATGAGCAAAATGCCAGCTTTTTTGTTTCCCTAATTTCATTAACACTTCCTTTCCGCAAGCTACGCAAAAGAATCGTTCTTTTTGGCGCATACGGTGTAAAAGCTCTTCATCACGATTGTAGAGTAAATGAAGTTTTTCTCCGTTCTCTCTTTTAGCGATAAACATCGTCATCACACCCTTTCGATTTCTTATATTCTACAATTTATTACAAATTCCTTTTCAAAAAAGAGATGTCCCAATTTCGGACATCTCTTTTTATAATAAAGGCGATAATAACCGGTACGCCGATTCCACAATGCGTCTATGAAGACGTCTTTTATGAAAACGATCGACATGAATTTCACTTGATTCTTCTAAATCATCTTTAAAATCTTGCACAAGTTTTCGAATACTATCTGTATCATATAAAAAGGCATTTACTTCAAAGTTCAAATGAAAGCTTCTCATATCCATATTTGCTGTCCCAATTGAAGCTAAATCAGAATCAACGATGACAACTTTACTATGAAGAAAACCTTTTTCGTATTCATATATCTTTACTCCCGCATCTAATAGCTCTGGGAAGTACGATCTCGATGCGTAAAAGACAGTGCGCTTATCAGGCTTACTCGGCATTAACAAACGAACATCAATACCAGCAAGTGCCGCTACCTTTAACGCGGATAAAATATCATCATCAGGAATGAAATACGGCGTTGCAATCCAAATTGATTTCCGAGCCGAAGCAATCATTGCAAAATACAAATGTTTAATCGTTTCCCATTTATTATCCGGTCCACCTCCAACGAGTTGCACGCCACCCCAATGATCGCCCTCGACTGCCTCTGCTTGTAAATATTCAGGGGCTAACACAGCCTCACCAGTCATATAAAACCAATCTTGGAGAAAAATAAGTTGCAAACTTTGAACAGCTTCACCACGTAAATATAAATGCGTATCTCGCCAAAAACCGAAATATTTATCCTTCCCTAAATATTCATCCCCAATATTTAATCCACCTACAAACCCTTCATTTCCATCAATAATAACGATTTTCCTATGATTTCGATAATTAATCTTATCGTTTAAAATTGGAAAGCGCACAGGGAAAAATGGAATCATTTCTACTCCTGCATCATTCAATTCTTCAATATACGAGTTTGATAATTTAAAACTTCCAACTGCGTCATATAAGAAACGAACGACAACGCCTTCTTTTGATTTTTCCATTAAAATATCTTTAATTTCTGTACCGAGCTTGTCATCACGCACAATATAATACTCCATATGAATGTGGTGTTTCGCTCGATTTAACCCATCTAAAATTGCCTGAAACGTTTCGTCTCCATTTGTTAATGTTCTCGTTTCAGTTTGGAATGAAATATTTAAAGCGCCTAATCGATCTGCTAAACGAAATAACAATTCCTGATGCTTATGATTGCGCAAAATTCGCTCTTCATAATCTTCATGCCCCTTATATTGTAAAAATGCCTGTTCATCTAGTAATGCCTTCTTTTGGAACATTCTTTTCCTTCGAAAGTTCTGTCCAAATAAAAGATACGCAAAGAAACCGAACACCGGAAAAATACCTAGTACAATTAACCACGTAAGCGTTTTAGATGGATGACGGTTTTCTAAGAAAATAACACAACCAATTAAAAACGCAGATACGGTAAATACAATACTAATAATACCTAAAATCGAAATATCTTTTATCCCAATTACATCCGAATAAAATGCTACATCAATAAACATACGTAGCGAAACAAATAATGCGAACAATAGTAGGATAAAGAAAAGTAGCTTTAACGTATTTTTCATCTCTTACCTCCTAACTAAGAAAGCTTTCCTATTCTTCATATAAAAAGCCGATTTCATACTACAGAAATCGGCTTACGTTTTAGCCGGAAAATTATTGCGAATTGTTTCAAGCGCATGCTCTTTCACAATTTGTTTCCCGTACTCACTTACACGATGAATTGTTAAAGTAGATTCTTCTCCATATTCTAAAATAATACTTAAAATACGATCAATTTCTTCTTCATCATGTAGCACTTCATCGAATTCCACATATACATAATAGCGGTCCTCAAATGAATGCAGTTCATCTTTTATATCCTCAAAGATTAGACGATGACTTAACGAAATGACATCTTCAAAATCATTAAACTTAATTAAAAAGCCTAACGTACCATCTTCATTAAAGGTTGTTCCTGCTTGTTCTTCTACTTCTTCCACTAATTCTTGCTGGAATAAGGATTCAATCCCTTCATCTAAAGGAATGTCTATAATTTTGTCTACACCTATCGGCAGTTCTAACTTTTGTCCATCCTTTGAAAGTTCTGCTTTCGTTACAAGTATTTCAATCCCTTTATCGACTGCTTGCACTTGAATCCATAACGGCCCATCAATAAAGAAATCATCGTGATCACGCGCTTCATCCATCATCTCCCAAAAGAGCTCTTCACTTCGTTCGCGGTCGTACCATATTTCTTCTCGATTAAACCCTCTGTCCTCTATATCAATGTACGTAATAAAAAATTTCATCGTATGATCATTAATTCTTTCAATATCCAAAATATAACTCTCCCTTCCTGCTTAGTATTGTTATGAAGGGATTCCCCACTCATATGACAAATCAATAGATTCTTGTACTTTCATTTTATGATAAGATTCTCCAGAATGGAAATAAAATCGATTTATTTTACAAAAATAGTTATATGCCTATCTTCACTCGATCATCTACATAAATATATCATTATATTGATTTCTTACTCACAAAAAATTCGGACATACATTTCCACATTCCCCCGTACACTGTAATAAAGTGAAACTTCTATTAGAGAAGGTTTTTAGTCCCCAAAGATGCAGGAATCTTTCTTCATCACATACATATAATTCGCTTATTAAAACATCATAAATGGAGGCAGACGAATGGACTTAGAGTTTTTAACATCTGTACTAATGATTGTCGGTATCGATGTTGTACTAGGTGGTGATAATGCCATTGTCATCGCACTAGCTAGCCGAAATTTACCTGAATCAAAACGAAATAAAGCCATTCTGATCGGTACTATTTTAGCAATTGTGCTACGCATTCTCCTTACAATACTAGCTGTCTATTTACTCGACATTCCATTTCTACAGCTTACTGGCGGGGTTTTGCTTACATTAATTGCAGTAAATTTACTAACTGATAATAGCAACGATCTTTCTGCTATTCAAGGAAAAACAACTTTATTCCAAGCAGTGCGTACAATCGTATTCGCGGATCTTGTTATGGGATTTGATAATGTTATTGCCATTGCAGGTGCCGCTCACGGGAGGTTTATACTCGTCATAATCGGTTTACTCATTTCTATCCCGATTATTATTTGGGGCAGTAAACTTATTTTAATACTTATGGAACGCTTTCCACTCCTCATTTATTGCGGAGCAGCAATTCTTTCCTATACAGCAGGAAAAATGGTTACACACGAAGACAGACTTGCAACATTTTTTCACAACAACCCAAGTTTCACCAAAGGCATTCCTTTCTTGTTCATTTTCACCGTTCTATGCATCGGCTTTATCGTTCAACAAGTGCGATTACGGAATGTGAAACATTAAAAAAAACCTTCTACTCTATAATAAGTAGAAGGTTTTCATATTATTATAATTAATTTACAAGACGCTGTGCTTCACGCAATTGGAACGTTCTTACTGTACGTGGTAAGAAACGACGGATTTCGTCTTCGTTGTAACCTACTTGAAGGCGCTTCTCGTCAATCATAATTGGACGACGTAAAATCCCTGGATAGTCACGAATCATCTTATATAAATCTTGAAGTGGTAAAGACTCTAAGTTTACATTTAATTCTTGGAAAACTTTAGAACGAGTAGAAATAATCTCATCCGTTCCGCTTTCTGTCATACGTAAAATCTCTTTAATTTCCTCAATCGTTAATGGATCTGAGAAAATATTACGTTCTGTATAAGGAATATGATTTTCCTCTAGCCATAATTTCGCCTTTCTACAAGACGTACAGCTTGGAGAACTATATAATGTTACCATACAAAGCTCACTCTCCTTAAAGAGTACAAATTCTGTACTAATTACAGTTTAAATTTCTAACTTCAGCAATTTTTCGCGATAACTTGTCTTATAGCAAAGTGCAAAAATCGCATTTCATGTAAGCAACAACTTATAACAAACAACAATTACTTTTAATAAGTAACTTCTATAATCATTATACAATAGATTTTGCAAGAAATATACAGTAAATTTCCTGCTAGTTGAGAAAACTCTTCCGCGTATTCCACTGCTATGTAACATGATTACACTGTCTTTAACTGTCCTTTAACAACGATATCTAGCCCTTTGAACACGCGCTTTTCATAGATTTCTCATATGATATATAGTTATTTTCTCATAATTTTCCCTATGAAAGAGAGAACGTTTTCTTACCTTTCCCTGATAATTCAATTAAGAAATGTAAGACTATACAGAAGAAAGATAAAAGGAACATTTGTTCTCATTTTAACAAACATCCTTTCCCATGTCTACATGATTTCTAAAGTAAATGAAAAATTTTTCTGACATTTCTTTCTTTTTTTCCTTTTATCTCATACAATAAACATAGAGACAGGCAAAGGGGGAATTTGCATATGATCGCTTTTTTTACTGATTTTATCATTGTTGCTACCCTCATCATCGGAATAACAGCATTGATTGGTGTCATTACAAATAGCATCGGTGAAAAACTCTTTGGCGGAAAAGAAAAGATGAAGTTTGTTAATAAAAGTTTGGATGTGCAGTCCGGCTGGAACCAAGTTGGCGGGAAAGGTATTTATAAGAAACGTACGTATTAAAAAAAAGCAGGTAATCACCTGCTTTTTTTTATTTCTCTACTGATGCCCATTTGAAGCTTACTTCGCCACCATATTTATGATTGTACATATCTTTAATTGTTTCTCTTTGTAAGTATGCTCTACCACGTTGATATACTGGAACAATCGCAGCGTCATCAAGTAACATTTTTTCCGCTTCTAATAAGTTCTTCCAGCGAGCATTTACGTCGCTTCCATCTTTCTTCGCTTTCATAATAATCTCATCGTACTTCGGATTAGAATAATTCATTTTATTTTGTGGCCCGTCAGTTACGAACATATCAAGATATGTAACTGGATCTGGGAAGTCTGCACTCCATCCAGAGAATGACATTACATAGTCACCCGCATCTTCTAATTTTAGTTTTTGCGCGAATGGCTGTTGTTTAATTTTCACTGTTAAACCTGGTAAATTCTTTTCTAACTCACCTTTTAAATATTCACCAGTTTTCTTCGATAATTCAACGTCTTCATTTAATAACTCTAATTCAATTTCATTTTTACCAAGCTCTTTTTTACCAGCTTCCCAATACTTTTTCGCTTCTTTCACATTTGGTGTTACAATATCTCCATTTTCAGCACGGAAATCTTTGTTATCCGGCCCTTTAATGAAGTTATCTGGAATTAATCCCGTCGCTGGCTTAGAACCATTATTTAATAATGTATCAACGAATGGTTTACGGTCAAAACCAAGCGAAATTGCTTTACGAATATTTTTATTTGCTAAAGCTGGGTCTTTTTGATTTAAGCGAAGGAAGAATACAGAAGTATCTTCTACCGTTTTAAAATCTGGTTTTCCTTTATATTTATCGATGAACTCTGCTAATAACGTCGCTCGATCGACTGCGTTTGTTTCATATAAATTAATTGGCGTAGACGTATCTTTTACAATATTAAAGTTTACTTCGTCAAGCTTCACTTCTTTATTGTCCCAATATGATGAGCTCTTTGTCATCTTGAAGCTACGTTCATGCTGCCAATCACTTAATGTAAATGGACCATTATAAAGTGTTGTGTTTGCTTCTAAACCAAACTTCGTACCTTGCTCTTTCACATACTTTTCATTAACAGGATAGAAGATCGGATAGACCATTAAATCAACAAGATATGGAATAGAATTATCCAATTCTACTTCTAATGTATGATCATCAATTGCTTTTACGCCTAATTGATCTGGACTCATCTCTCTTTTATTAATTTTTTCTGCATTTTTTATATCATACATAATGTACGCTGATTTTGCAGCTGTATCTGGATTAATCGCTCTTTGCCATCCATATACGAAATCTTTCGCTGTTACAGGTTCACCATTTGACCATTTTGCATCTTCACGTAATTTAAATGTATACTTTTTACCGTCCTCTGACTTTTGGAATTCTTTCGCTACACCTGGAACTAACTTATCATCTTTTCCAAGACGGTATAGTCCTTCCATCGTGTTGTTCATTACTTTCGAAGAAACTGCATCAGCTGATAAAGCTGGGTCCATCGTTGGAATCTCTTGTGTTTCAATTAAGTTAATAACTTGCTTCGTACCGCTTTTCCCGCTATCCCCTTTTGCGTTCGCTTGCGGCTCATCTTTTTGATAACTACATGCCCCTAAAATCATGCTCATTGCTACTGTTGATGCTACAAAAACTGGTATCTTTTTTTTCATACTTCCACCCCTCCAAAAAATGTTAGCCCTTTCATTTTCAAACAGAAAGAAATATATATATGTTCTAATAATTCATATTATACACACAAATATATTTTTTGTATATTTATATTTCTATTTTATTAAAATTTTCTGTTAACACTCAATGAATTTGTAAACGTTTCATACTGCGTATTTATTGAACTAAAGTGTTAGAAATACCAAATTTTATACTTTTCTAAATTATCAGAGAAAAATAAATTTTATATTCTATAATATTCTACGTATAATTATTCCTCCCTTTTTATCATAAAATAAAGGTTTATTCATATTAAAAATATGTAGGCTAAAATGAGTGCAAAGGATCTGAAAGTGTGTTACGATACACTTTGCTAAAAATAGATATCGGTAAAGAGGGGACGGACATGACAGCAATTCACTCCAAAAACGGGCCGACAGAGAAATTAAGTTTATTCTTATTAACATGGCCTATTTTTCTAGAAGTTTTTCTTTTTATGTTGATGGGGATCGCTGATACTTTCATGTTAAGTGCATTATCAGACGATGCTGTATCTGGGGTTGGTGCAGCGAATCAATATCTTCATATCGCTATTTTGGTACTAGAAGTTATCGGGAACGGCGCAGCTATCGTCGTATCTCAATACCTCGGTTCCAAACGATTTATGGAGGCATCTAAAATATCAGCATTAGCCGTCACATTAAATTTAGTAGTCGGGCTCGTTATAAGCGCTGGTTTTCTTTTATTTTCAAAACATATGATGATGGCAATGAACTTACAAGGTGACGTACTAACGTATGCGCAAAACTACTTATCCATCGTCGGAGGAGCTATCTTCCTTCAAGCTATCATTAACTCATTAGCCGCAATTATCCGCGTACACGGTTTTACAAAGCAAGCGATGTTTGTTTCACTTGGAATGAATATTATTCATATCGCCGGAAACTACGTACTCATTTTCGGGAAATTTGGTTTCCCTGAACTTGGTGTGCAAGGTGCTGCGATTTCTTCCGCTGTCAGTCGACTACTGGCACTTATTGTGTTCTTCTGGTTACTATACCGCGTTATGGAATACCGCGTGAAATTACAATATTACTTCACCTTATCAAGAGAATACGTCGGGAAAATTTTAAAGATTGGCATTCCATCTGCATTTGAACAAGTCATGTATCAAGCTTGTCAAATTGTCTTCCTATATTACGTAACATATTTAGGAACGGATTCATTAGCTGCTAGACAATACGCTACTAACATTTCCATGTTCACTTATTTATTCGCAATTGCGATTGGTATGGGAACTGCAATTATTATCGGGCGCCTTGTTGGCGGCGGTGAAAAAGATGAAGCATATGAACGCGTATGGAAAAGTGTAAAATGGGCAATTGGCGTAACTTTATGTATGGTCGCTCTCGTTATTACATTCCGTACACAATTAATGGGACTGTTTACAGATAATCCGCACATTATTACATTAGGCGCGTCAGTTCTTTTACTAAGTGTACTACTTGAGACGGGACGTACAATGAACATTGTCATCATCAATTCACTTCGTGCAGCTGGTGATGCAAAATATCCTGTTTTAATCGGTGCATTCTCTATGGTGTTAATGAGTTTACCGCTCGGTTACTTTTTCGCCTTTCATTTAGATATGGGGCTAGTCGGTATTTGGCTAGCGATTGCGATTGACGAATGGACGCGGGCAATTATTATGTTCTTCCGCTGGAAAAGTAGAGCGTGGGAACGTTATGTGCTTGTTAAACCACCTGAACAAGAAGAGAGTGTTTCTGTTCAAGCGCAGTAAAAATCGTTTGATTAAGGTATCAATAATGATAAATGAAATTTCCACCAGCAATTCTTTGAATATATCAATTTATTGACGAATGTTTATAATATACATGTTTTATATAATAGAAAAAGAGCCATCCTTCCATAACAGAAGAATGGCTCTTTTTCTTATTGATAGATTTCTTTATATTTCTTATACTCTGCTTCAGAACATAGTACGAAATGTCCTGGGCGAATCTCGCGCATTGTTGGTACTTCGTTGCCGTAATCATGTTGAGATGGATCGTATACGATACGTTTACGATTGCGCTCATAATCCGGATCTGGAAGCGGAATCGCTGATAATAGTGATTTTGTATATGGATGAATTGGATTCGCATATAACTCATCACTTGTTGTTAGCTCAACGATTTGACCACGGTACATTACGCCGATGCGGTCACTAATGTATTTTACCATTGATAAATCATGGGCAATGAATAAGTATGTTAAACCTTTTTCTTTTTGTAACTGTTTCAGTAAGTTTACAACTTGCGCCTGGATCGATACGTCAAGTGCTGAGATTGGCTCATCGGCAATGATAAATTCAGGTTCTACAGCAAGTGCTCGAGCAATACCGATACGTTGACGTTGTCCACCTGAGAATTCATGCGGGAAACGGTTTGCGTGTTCTTTATTTAAGCCAACTGTGTTTAACAGTTCATGAACACGGTCCATACGCTCTTTTTTGCTTTTTGCTAGTCCGTGAATATCAATACCTTCTGCAATAATGTCCCCTACTGTCATACGAGGATTTAATGATGCATATGGATCTTGGAAAATCATTTGCATTTTACGGTTGAATTTCTTCAGTTCTGCGCGTGATTTTTTACCATGTACATTTTCACCATCGAACAACACTTCACCAGCAGTCGCATCGTATAAACGAATGATCGTTCTTCCAGTTGTTGATTTACCACAGCCTGATTCTCCTACAAGACCAAATGTTTCTCCGCGGTAAATATCAAATGAAATATCATTAACCGCTTTGACAACACCACCACTCACGTCGAAGTGTTGCTTTACATTTTTTACTTCAATTAATTTCTCACGTTGTTTAGTCATGTTGTTCACCTGCTTTCATTTGAAGAATGCGTTTTTCAACAACTGCCGGCGGTTTTACTTCTGGCGCTTGCTCATGAAGTAACCAAGTTGCCGCATAGTGTGTATCACTTACTTTAAATAAAGGTGGTTCCATTTCAAAATCAATTTTCAGCGCCTGCGGGTTACGTGGTGCAAAAGCATCACCCTTTGGCGGCTTTAATAAGTCTGGAGGCGTTCCAGGAATTGCATATAGCTCTTCTTCTGAACCATCTAAGCTTGGCATAGATGCAATTAAGCCCCATGTGTATGGATGTTGTGGATTATAGAAAATTTCATCAACAGTTCCAATTTCAACAACTTTACCAGCGTACATAACCGCAACTCGGTCTGCAACGTTTGCCACTACACCTAAGTCATGCGTAATGAAAATGATTGCCGCTTCTGTTTTTTGCTGAATGTCCTTCATAAGCTCTAGAATTTGTGCTTGAATTGTAACGTCTAGCGCTGTTGTCGGCTCATCGGCAATTAATAATTTTGGGTTACAAGCTAACGCCATCGCAATAACTACACGCTGTCTCATACCGCCTGAGAATTGGTGAGGATATTGTTTTAAACGAGCTGCTGGATTTGGAATACCTACAAGGTCGATTAATTCTACAGCAACTTTACGTGCATCTGCTTTACTCATCCCTTGGTGTTTAATAAGACCTTCCATAATCTGATTACCAATTGTCATTGTTGGATTTAACGATGTCATTGGATCTTGGAAAATCATCGCAATATCTTTACCGCGTACTTGCTGCATTTCTTTTTCTGTTAGTTTCGTTAAGTCACGACCTTCAAATACGATTTCACCGTTTTTAATACGTCCTGGAGGATTCGGAATTAATCCCATTAACGCTTTAGAAGTAACTGATTTACCAGAACCAGATTCTCCTACAATCGCTAATGTTTCTCCCTTTTTCAAATCAAAAGTAACACCGCGTACAGCTTGTACTTCACCTGCATGTGTATCAAAGGAGACTTGCAAATCTTTTACCTCTAGCAATGTTTTCATTTTTACTTCTCCCCTCTTTTACTTACGCATTTTTGGATCTAACGCGTCGCGTAATCCGTCTGCCATTAAGTTGAATGCTAAGATTAACATACTGATGACAACCGCTGGGATGAACATCATATGTGGATACGTTTGAATTGATTTATAACCGTCATTTACAAGAGATCCAAGTGATGCGAATGGTGGCTGAATACCTAAACCAATGAAGCTTAAGAATGCTTCACCAAACACCGCTGTTGGAATTGTAAACATTGTCATTACGATAATTGGTCCCATTACGTTCGGGATTAAGTGTTTCACAATTAATTGTGTATTCGTTGCGCCTAATGTACGAGATGCTAATACGTATTCTTGGTTTTTTAATTTTAGGATCTGTCCACGAACGATACGCGACATCCCTATCCAACCTGTAATTGCCATTGCAAGTGTAATCGACCATATACCTGATCCCATAATGATTACCATTAAAATAACGATGATTAAGTATGGAATACCGTTAATAATCTCCATAATACGTTGCATAATGTTATCTACTCTACCGCCGTAGAATGCGGAAATACCTCCGTATGCAACCCCAATTACTAAGTCAATTGCTGCTGCTAAAAGAGCGATATATAATGATACTCGCGTACCTTCCCATGTTCTTGTCCATAAATCACGGCCAAGATCATCTGTACCAAACCAGAAGTACTCTTTAATATCACGTTTTTCATATTGGTCAACACCATATTGATCTGTACCGTCAAATGGTAACCAATGAATATTTTCAATCACTGGAATTTTCGGTGGCATTTTCGCACGACCTAAATCCTGCTCTTTATAAGAATGTTTACTTACCATCGGTCCAAAAATTGCTAGTAGTACAATAATGCTTAATAATACGAAACCAAACATCGCACCTTTATGTTGGAACAAACGTCTTCTTACATCTTGCCAAAACGTTAAGCTTGGACGGGCAATGACTTCATTATCAACATTATTTTGATTGGCTGGTTGAAATAAATCTGGAGATAATTTTTGTACATCTTTCATCATTTTTTCCCTCCCGCTAAACGAATACGAGGATCAATAATTCCGTATAAAATATCGACAATGAAAATAACTACGATGAAGATCGCACTATAGAAAATTGTAGTTCCCATAATAACTGTATAGTCATTCACTGTAATAGATTTAACGAACTGTTCCCCAAGTCCAGGTACAGCATAAATTTGTTCAATAACTAGTGTCCCTGTAATTAACCCTGCAACCATTGGTCCTAAAATTGTTACAACTGGAATTAACGCGTTACGAAGTGCGTGTTTTACAATGATAACGCCTTGGCTAATCCCTTTTGCTTTCGCTGTTAAAATGTAGTCAGCTTGCATAACTTCAATTAACTCTGCACGAGCGAAACGTGCGATTGTTGCGATAACTCCCATCGATAAAGCAATTGTAGGCATTACTGTAAACTCTGGTCCTTTCCAGAACGCTACTGGGAACCAACCAAGTTTTACCCCTACGAAATATTGTAGTAATGCGGCGAATACGAACGATGGTACCGACATCCCGAGTACGGAAATGACTGTCGCTCCATAATCGACCCATGTATTGTTACGAAGTGCCGCAACAATTCCTAAAATTAAACCGATAAATGTTCCTAATATAATCGCTTGTAAACCAAGTTGTGCTGATGGTCCAATGCGATCCACAATCATATCTGTTACTGGACGGTTATCATATTGGAATGATACCCCTAAATCACCTTGTGCCAAGTTACCTAAGTAACGTGCATATTGAACTGGTACTGGATCATTTAAACCATATTTTTCAAGAATGATTTCTTTTTGTGCCGGTGATAACTTCTCCTGGTTTTTCAGCGGAGAACCCGGAAGTAATTTCATCAAGAAGAAAGTCAGTGTAGTAATTAAAAATAATGTCAAAGCCATGTACACGAAACGTTTTAATACATAACGTCCCATAGTCAAGCACCTCCCCGTTTTTCTCAAAAGCAATAAGATAGTTTGAAATATTCTTACTTTTATTTTTTAAAATAAGAGCATATGCCCATCATAGGCATATACCCTTGTAAACGATGGAAAAAAAGATTATTTTTGTTCAACAGATGCCCATTTGTAAGTTAATTTACCACCATAGTTAATTGGGATAATATCTTTCACGGCACCTTTTACCACATATGCTGAACCTTTTTGGAAGATCGGAGCAATAACTGCATCCTCTTTAATTAATATTTTCTCTACTTCTAAAAGGTTGTTCCAGCGAGCTTGTAAATCTTTTGTATCTGTTTTTGCTTTTAGAATTAGCTCATCATATTTCGGATTAGAATATCCTGTTTTATTTTGTGAACCATTCGTAACAAACATATCTAAATATGAGATTGGATCTGGGAAGTCTGGAGCCCAAATACCAAACGCCATATCGTATTCCTGAGAGTCTTCTAACTTATTTTTTTGCGCAAATGGCTGCTGTTTAATTTTAATCGTTAAACCAGGTAAGTTCTTTTCCATCTCACCTTTTAAGAATTCGCCAATTTTTTTAGCATCTTCGTTATCGAAGCTTAAGAATTCTAGTTCGATTTTATCAGTGCCAAGCTCTTTCTTCGCTGTTTCCCAAAGTTTTTTCGCTTCTTTTGCATCCGTTTCAACTAGATTTCCATTTTCAGCACGGAAGTCTTTTTTATTCGGACCTTCAGCGAAATCTTTTCCAACAAATCCGTAAGCACCGATTGCGCCGTTGTTTAAAATAACTTTTGCAATGTTATCACGGTCAAAGGACATCGAAATTGCTTTTCTCAAGTTTTTATTACTCAAATATTTATTATTTTGATTAAATCTTAAGTAGGCAACTCCAGCTTCTTTTCGTGTTTCAAACTCTGGATTTTGTCTAAACTTATCAACAAATTCCGATGTTAGAACCGCACGATCAATCGCATTTGTTTCATATAAATTTACATCAGTTGATGTATTTTTCGAAATATTGAAATTTATTTCTTCAAGTTTAACTGTTTTGTTATCCCAATATGACGGGTTTTTCTTAAATTGGAAGCTTTGTTCATGTTTCCAATCACTCATAACGAATGGCCCGTTATATAATGTTGTATTTGCCTCTAAACCAAACTTATCACCTTGTGATTTCACAAAATTTTCATTTAATGGGTAAAATACTGGATATACTGTTAAATCAATAAAGTAAGGAACGGGATTGTCTAATTCCACTTCTAATGTGTAATCATCAATCGCTTTTACACCTAATTGGTCAGCAGGTAATTCTCTTTTATGAATTTTTTCTGCATTTTTAATATCGAACATAATGTACGAATACGTAGCTTTTGTATCTGGATTTACTGCTCTTTTCCATGAATACACAAAGTCTTTCGCTGTTACAGGTTCCCCGTTCGACCATTTCGCATCTTTTCTTAATTTAAATATGTATTTCTTCCCATCATCTAGCTTTTGGACGTCTTCAGCAACCCCAGGCATTCTCTTTTGATCTTTGCCAGTACGATATAAACCTTCCATCGTATTATTTAATGCTGTTGAAGATGCAGAATCTGATGCTAATGATGCATCCATTGACGGAATTTCAGATAACTCTGTTAGATTAAGAATCTGTTTCCCGTTACTACTACTAGTAGCGTTTTCTTTCCCTTTTGCTTTCGCGTCATCCTTCTCGTAGCTACACGCGCCAAGCAACATACTTGCAGTTAAAGTTGATGCAAGTAATAACGGTATCTTTTTCTTCATGTTGTGTTGCCTCCCCTAATTGCCATTCCTGTGCCCCCACTTGTAAAAAAGTAGAATTGAAAGAATAATCTCCAAGTTTCTACAATTTTCATTATACATATAATACGACGATTGTGAATATAGTTTTTTGTTTTTTTGTTAAAATTTTTAATAAAATGTTTATATTTTAAATTTTTTGTAAAGGAATACGTTAACATTGCTACCATCATCTTGAAATTAGAACTCAATTGCATGCAATTTTCAAAAAATTATTTATATTACTTATTATAACTTTTATAGTATAATAATTCTAGTAATATTTTGACGGAGGGGAATATTTTGAATAAAGTTTTTTTTCATACTTGTATACTATTTTTTGTAGCGATAATCGCTTCTAGTGTGGGCGCATTCCTCGTTTCATCACAGTTTTTGTTGAATTTTGTCAACATCTCATTCTATATCGCATTGTTTTTTATTCTTATAGGTGGTTTTTTATTCATATTTCAAAAGGGATTTTTTAACGTAACAATTTACGCATTCCAAAAAGTGTTTGGTACAAATAAAAAAATTGACTCTTTAATTGAAGAAGCAGAGGAACCTATCGATAAGAAAGAACGTATTTATAAAACATATTCATACAAATGGACGTATCCGATTTGTATTACTGGTATCGTACTTGGGTTGTTCTCGACTGTCATTAGCTTTACTATTTTGATGTAGTTTGCAAACGCTATTCCATATGATATAATAATCAGCAAAACATTTTGTTATAAAACTTTAGTTCTTTCATATTAAAAGGGCTCAGTTAACAATAAATAAATTTATATGTATGCGATGATAAAGAAGAGTACATATTGGGGCAATTTCAGAGAGCTTGTGGCTGGTGTGAACAAGTAATTGTACAATATGGAATGGGCTTTTGAGCACCAAACCGAACCGAAAGTAGTAGGCTTTGGCGTTATATCCAAACGTTATTATGGATCTGAGAGATTTCACAGCTGTGAAATAATTAGGGTGGTACCGCGGTCCATTCGTCCCTATGTAATTTGGGATGAATGGGCTTTTTTGTATGCCTTCTCTTCCCTATCGCACACTCAATTTTAGGAGGAATTACTTATGTCAGTTATCTTTTCTGGTATTCAGCCAAGCGGAACGATTACACTTGGAAACTATTTAGGGGCTATGAAGCAATTTACAGAACTTCAAAACGAACACGACTGTTATTTCTGCATTGTAAACCAACATGCCATTACAGTACCTCAAGATCCTATACAACTTCGTAAAAATATCCGTAGTCTTGCAGCTTTATATGTTGCATGCGGCATTGACCCTGAAAAAGCTACTTTATTTGTACAATCAGAAGTACCAGCGCACGCTCAACTAGGCTGGATTATGCAATCAGTTGCGTATGTTGGAGAATTAGAGCGTATGACACAATATAAAGATAAAGCATCTGGTAGAGATTCAGTTCCAGCTGGATTACTTACGTATCCACCATTAATGGCTGCTGATATTTTACTTTACAACACAGAAATCGTGCCTGTTGGCGATGACCAAAAACAACATATGGAATTAACACGTGATTTAGCAGAGCGTTTCAACAAACGTTTCCGTGAAGTGTTCACGATTCCTGAAATTCGCATTCCAAAAGTAGGAGCTCGCGTTATGTCATTAACAGAACCTACGAAGAAAATGAGTAAATCTGATCCGAATCCAAAATCAATGATCAGCATGCTTGATGAGCCAAAAACAATCGAAAAGAAAATTAAAAGTGCCGTAACTGATTCTGAAGGTATCGTTAAATTTGACAAAGAAAACAAACCTGGAATCTCTAACTTATTAACAATCTACTCTTCATTCTCAGGAAAAACAGTAGAAGAAATAGAAGCAATGTACGAAGGAAAAGGATACGGCGACTTCAAAGGTGACTTAGCACAAGTAGTCGTAGAAGCAATCCGCCCAATCCAAGACAAATATAACGAACTAATCAACTCACCAGAACTAGACGAAATTCTAGACAAAGGTGCCGAAAAAGCAAACCGCGTTGCATTCAAACAACTACGCAAAGTAGAAAACGCAATGGGACTAAGTAGAAAACGTAGGTAACTTAAAAGGCGGAGGCGACTGCTTAGCCCTGACGGATAAGGTTCTTTCCCACAGAGGGTGCTTTTTACCTTCTCGTGGGGAAGGTTCTTAGACGCGAAGGGCTAGGAACCGGAGCTGGGTTTTATTATAAAGCGGAAGCGGCTCGTTCAGCTCTGACTGGCTAAGGTTCTTTCGTATAGAAGACGCTTTTTGTCTTCTTATGCGGAAGGTTCTTAGACACGAAGAGCTTGCCGCTGGAGCTAGATTTCTACAAATTAAAAAACCGCCAATTGGCGGTTTTTTAATTTACCTTCTGCTCATTTTCCATTTCCCATAACTTTTCGAAAAACGGTTGTCCTTTTACAAGGCGCTCGCATAATTGTTCGTGCTTTTTAGACCATCCAGTTTTCGCTTCATCATAAAGCTTAGTCCAAACATCTTCAAACTCCATATGTTGGACCATCCCGTACGCTGATGGATCCCACTCTGTGAACCAATAGCGAATTTCAGCTGGGTTTTTCGTTGTATGTAATTGATCTAACGCCATAAATAATAATTGTTTAAGCTGTCTTTCTTTACGAGTCAAGCCATTCATAATGAAAGGTGATGGTGATAAAATATGATGTTCTTTTTCAATTTCTTCCACTTGGAACTCATACTTTTCTGCTTGCACATTTTCTACCATCTCATATACCATCTGTTCTTGACGAGGTATAAGTCTGCTTTTTCGAATCGGCACATTGTAGCCAATTGAATCAATCGCAATAATTCCTTTTCCATCTGTAACTACAAAACAATATTCTTGCTGCAAACGTTCGTGATTTTTACGAATATAAGCCTTATGATGTACGTCTTCCAATAACTTTTGCGGAAGCTCTAACAATTCGTTCTCGATGTAATGATATAATGTGGAATCTACTTTTAATAATGGCACTTGATCTAATAGCTCAATCGTATCATCTTTCCGCCATTCGTAAAAATGACAAACGTTATACCCATTCTCTTCACCTTCAAACCAATTTACCCATACATCATGTAGATATAACATTCTCTACCCCTCACTTCACTACTGTTTGTACCAATCATTATGTTCAACTTTGCTTAACTTTATTCCACCTTAGGAAATATATTCTAATTATTATTTTTTCTTCTATAATATAAAAAACAGGAGATAGCCCTCCTGTTTTTCATGACACATGAAATGTATTTGCTTTATTCAATATTTCTTTCGCATCTATAGATAATAAAGAAAGCGTATCTTCTCCTTCAAAAGCTACACAATCTTTTACAATATGGAATCCAAGCGCGTAACCAAGCATTTTCGGATAGGAATGAAGTCCATTTAATAAAATATCATGCTCCCTCGTTCCCCGTTTTATCGTTATTCTCTCCTGTACAACGTTTTCCCAATAATAAAGTGCTTCTTCTTTTGAAAGATACGTCGTCCACGGCGCATTGTTTTTTTCTGTATACCTTTCCGTTACCGCCTGCTCAGCTAACCCTTCCATAATCATCGTATCAAGTAATGTATATTCTGTTTCTTTCGTCTCAATTTGATGTAACCTGCATATATGATGATATTCATGTGCCAATAACGCTTTTAACTCTTCCACCGAATTCCGTCCACATATGAATAAAAAAATAACGTGGCGCATAGATAGTCCAGCCTTCCCGTTATACTCTTCTTGTATCGTTCGATTATAAGAATCTGATAGTAAAATAAAGACAGGGACATCCGGACCTTTTAACCAATTTTTCAATTTATCATACTCCATACGTAACTCTTTCCAAATTTCTTTTTTCTCTAGCTCTTTAATTTCACGTTCTCCTCGCATGACCGGACGATACATACCTTTAGAAATTAAAAAGCGATACAATCTTTCTTTTGGCAACGGAATATACTTCGTAAATTTCTCACAAAGCTTTTCTGGCCGTCCATAATATAGATGTAACCACTCGGCTGTTTCAACAACCCCCATCTTTATCCCTCCTTTTTCTTATGTATATGCAAAAGGAGAAAAAGACGTAAAAATAAATAAGGTGTTTTTTCGCAATATATTACGAAAAAACACCTTATTTCATCTATTATTTATATGATTTAAATACTAATACTGCGTTATGCCCACCGAATCCTAGTGAGTTACTTAATACCGCGTTTACTTCTTGTTGTCTCGCTTTATTCGGTACGTAATCTAAGTCACATTCTGGATCTGGTGTTTCATAGTTAATTGTTGGAGGAATTACTCCGTCTGTAATTGATTTAATAGAGAAAATCGCCTCAACAGCACCTGCCGCTCCTAATAAGTGACCTGTCATTGATTTCGTTGAGCTAATTGCTACTTTATAAGCATGCTCACCGAAAGTTTCTTTAATTGCCATCGTTTCATACTTTTCATTTGCATCCGTACTTGTACCGTGTGCATTAATATAATCAATATCTTCTGGCTGTAAACCTGCATCAGCTAAAGCTTGACGCATCGCGCGAACTCCACCTTCACCGCCAGGAGCTGGCATTGTAATATGGAACGCATCACCAGTTGCACCATAACCAGCGATTTCCGCGTAAATGTGGGCACCACGTGCTAATGCATACTCTAATTCCTCAAGAATTATAATACCTGAACCTTCCCCCATTACAAAACCACTACGGTTTTTATCAAACGGGCGGCAAGCAGTTGCTGGATCTTCATTAAACGTTAATGCTTTCGCTGAACTAAAGCCAGCGAATGCCATACTTGTTAACGGTGCTTCTGCTCCGCCTGTAATCATTGCGTCAGCATCACCGCGCTGAATTGCTTTAAATGCATCACCGATTGAGTTGGCACCTGATGCACAAGCCGTTACAGAACAAGTATTAATTCCTTTCGCTCCTGTCGCGATTGATACTTGACCTGCCGCCATATCCGGAATCATCATCGGTACGAAGAATGGGCTCACGCGGCGTGGACCTTTTTCAGCAAAAATCTTAAATTGTTCTTCGTATGTTTCCATACCACCAATACCAGAACCAATCCATACACCAATTCGAGGTGCATTTTCTTCTGTAATTTCAAGCTTCGCATCTGCAACTGCCATTTTCGCTGCTGCTACTGCATATTGTGTAAAGCGATCCATACGGCGCGATTCTTTTTTATCAATATATTTCTCGACTTCAAAGTCGTTAATTTCTGCTGCTACTTTTGCTGGAAACAATTCTGGATCAATTCTTGTAAGTCGTCCGATTCCAGATACACCCTTTTTAATGTTTTCCCAAGCTGTTTCAACATCTGTTCCGATCGGTGTAACAGCCCCTAGTCCTGTAATTACGACCCTCTTTTTTTCCATACAAAATACACTCCTTTTTTTCTCTCAGTCCTTATTTACCCCAACGAAGAGCTACTGCTCCCCATGTTAAGCCGCCGCCGAAACCAACAAGTATAATTAAATCACCGTCTTGAATACGTCCATTTTGCAATTCCTCTACCATTGCAATCGGAATTGAAGAAGCTGATGTATTGCCAAACTTTTCAATTGTCATACTCATTTTTTCTTGCGGTAAATTTAATCTCTCTCTTGCAGATTCCATAATACGAATGTTTGCTTGATGCGGTACTAAGAAATCCACATCCTCTTTCGTAAGACCAGCTTTCTCCAACACACGAAGACAAGAATCACCAAGTTGACGAACAGCAAATTTAAAGACTTCTCTGCCATTCATCATAACATACTCGTCTTGATAAAGATGCTTGCCACCACTTCCGTCTGCTCCTAATTCGAAAGATAGAACGCCTCTTCCTTCTGAAACAGCTCCCATTACGACAGCACCTGCTCCGTCCCCAAATAGTACTGCTGTATTTCGATCATTCCAGTCTACAATTTTAGATAGTTTATCACTGCCAACTACTAATACATTTTTATAAGTCCCCGTTTGAATAAATTGCTGCGCTGTAATCATTCCGTACATAAAGCCAGCACATGCTGCACTTAAATCCATTGCAGCTGCATGTTTTGCGCCAATCGCTTCTTGGATTACACAAGCTACTGCTGGGAATGCGCGATCTGGCGTTACTGTTGCCACTAAAATAAGATCGATATCCTCTCCGCTAATCCCTGCATCTTCAAGTGCTTTTTTAGAAGCCTCTACCGCCATATTTGAAGTATCTATTGTATCATCGGCAATGCGTCTTTCTGCAATTCCCGTTCTCGTACGAATCCATTCATCAGATGTATCTACGATTTTCTCTAAATCATGATTTGTGACTACTTTTTCTGGCACATATCTTCCGATCCCTAAAATGCCCACGTTCACATCGCAGCCCTCCGTTTTATATCAATTATTATGACTTGGTACTAATTTTAAAACATAAATGTATTTTTGTCTAGAATATATTTCAGCTAACACATAAAGCTAGCGCATTATTTACTTTATTTTTCATTAAAAGAAATAGAAACATACCTTCCCTTTTACCACTTGATTCCTCTGGTCTTAACTCCGCTCGAGACGAAAAAAGGCCCGAACCGCTTCTACTCACGGTTCGGGCCCCTCTCCCCTCAAAAAAGGGTTTTATTCTTTACTTTCCTTCCAAACTAAGCCACCCTCCTCATCATCCTCCCCTTTAACCTCATGATTTCTCTCGTCTTACTCCGCTCGAGACGAAAAAAGGCCCTAACCGCTTCTAACTACGGTTCGAGCCTCTCTCCCCCCAAAAAAGAAGGGTTTTATTCTTTATTCTTTATTCTTTGTCTGCTTTCCCAAGCTCATACGCTTCGCCCATTACTTTCATCAATAGCTCTAATACTGGCTGTGCTTTCTCCATATCAAGCGCAATTCCATTAGAATCTAAAATTGCCTTTGCCTCTGGTAAATGCTTCATTGCGATTTGTAAAAATTGCATGCTTTTTTCGTTCATATTATGCTCTTCCTCTCCATTAAAACTTTCAATTCATAATCCATACAATAGTGTAACACGCTGGCTACCCTTCGTATAACTCTTTATATTTTTTCACATGTGCCAGTTGCTTATTTAAACCGTATTCTAACGGGGTATTTCTTTTTATTGAAATATCCTCGGCCGCTTCATCTCTTTCTTCCTTACTATTTTTATTTACTTTATCATCTGCACGCAAAAGATTCATACCTTTTTCCCACAATGACTGTTTACCACTAAGTAAATTATATATACCAAGATGATCCCCGTTTGTTCCATTCTCCCATAAGTATTCACATACATCTTCAACGTAAAGTAAATCGCTTCCTTTTTCCTTACTCGTACAATGACACTCTTTCTCATCCAGTTCTGATAAAATGAGCTGATGATACATCATAAAGGATGGTTGCCACGGTCCATATAATGTAGGAACTCGAAATACACTATATTGTAATTTCCCTTTTTTTAACCCTTCTTCCACTTTCGAAAATAAACGTTTATTTTCAGATTCATCTGCGCTCCCTACTTCAATAGAAGAAATTAAATTTAACTTCATTTTATGTTCTTCACACATTCTTATAATCCGTTTTAAATATTGTAATATGACTCTTTCATTCCGAAAACCGCTTTGCTGATTCGGCTCATACAAGCAAACGTAAACGGCATCGAATTTCTCTTCCTCTATTGACTTCCATCCATCTTCATCCCTTATCGAATAATACGTAAATAACGCATTTCGCCCAATTAACAATAACTTCTCTTCATTGATTTTTGTCATACTATCGAATTCATCAAAATCAAGACCATACACTTCTACTTCTTCTGCAATCATTTTATTCACAAGGTGATAACCTACAAACGTAAGTGCACCTATAATCAGCACGCGTTCCATACCACCAACCCTTTCCCCTTGAAACAAATAGCTCCTCATTTATGTATATGGGAGCTTCACAATTCTTCTTCATATTTTTTAAAGAAATCACTCGTTTGCCTAACCATTTTATATTTCACATCTTGCAGATGGAATAAAACAGAAGTATCACATTGATTAAATTGCCTCATTTTCTCGTATTTACGTAACAATTGTTTTCTTTCTCTTTTTTCTTGTGTTGATACGAAAATTTTAACAGGTACACAAGACGGAAGCAGCGCAAATGATTTCTTATTTATTTTTGATTCTAATTCTTCTTCTTTGGAATCATACGCCAAACTTAATTCCTTCACTAATCTTTTGTAAAAAAACTTATGCTCTTTCTCAAACTCCACATATTCTGGTAAATCTAAACATGGATTTAACATAACGACAGAGCGTATACATTCAGGATATTTATTCATCATCTCAAGCGCTACAAGCGCACCCATACCATCTGCCATAATGTGCATTTTCGCATTTAATGTCTCTTTTCTCAAAACAACATCATATAAACGTTTTGCGAGACGAACAGATTGATCATTTCCCCAATGTCTTCCGTATAAATTAGAGGAAAAAACCGTGTAGCCCTCTTCAATAAGGCCATGTAAAAAATAAGATCTTCCCGCATGCTGTGTCCATAAACTTGTACCATTCTCAATAAAGTAGTTGTAATCACCGAGAAGCATAACAGAAAATCCATTTGGCTTCTCCGGTAAATAAATGACACATGGCTCTTTTTCTAAGTAAAAAAAACGTTCCGTAATACTCATTTTTCCCCCGCCTTATTTTCTAAACGTATAAAAGTACTCTTTTATAATGTATGAACAGAATGCAAATTTGCGTTGAAAAATCTACAAATATTTTTCTATATTCTTTTTTCAATTGTGTTACAATAAGGACAGATTGAACGAATAGAGGTGTAAAATATGCGTTTCATTTGGGCATTAATTTGGTCGTTCGCGCTTGTACATATGATGAGCTATGTAATCGGTTCTATGACTGGCGGTACATACGATTTTAACCAAGCGTCTATTTTCTCAGTTGTTCTTGCGGTATTAGTATTAGCGATTGCAGCTGCGATTCCAAACGAGCCAGTAGAACAACACTAAAAAGAGTCCGGATTTTATCCGAACTCTTTTTTTCATTTTACATGAACAATCAATTGGTTATTTTCTACATCTACCACTACGTGACTATTGTCAGTAATCGTTCCTGCAATTAATTCGCGTGCTAATTTCGTTTCGACTTGACGCTGTACATATCGTTTTAACGGACGAGCTCCGTACATTGGATCAAAGCCTGCTTCTACAACGAATTCTTTTGCTGCATTTGTTAATTCCACTGTAATGTGACGGTCAGCTAAACGGTCTTGTAATTCTTTTACAATTTTATCAACAATACCTTTAATTTCATTCGTTGTAAGAGGTTTGAATAAAATAATTTCATCAACACGGTTTAAGAATTCTGGTCGGAAATGCCCTCTTAATTGCCCCATTACAAGTTCTCTTGACCCTTCTTTAATAGAGCCATCTTCTTCTAGCCCTTCTAATAAGTGAGCAGATCCAATATTTGAAGTCATAATAATGACCGTGTTTTTAAAGTCTACTGTACGACCTTGTGAATCTGTAATGCGTCCATCATCTAACATTTGTAATAAAATGTTGAACACTTCTGGATGTGCTTTTTCAATTTCATCTAACAAAATAACCGAATACGGTTTACGTCTTACTGCTTCTGTTAATTGACCACCCTCTTCGTACCCAACATATCCAGGAGGTGCGCCAATCAAACGTGACACGGCGTGTTTCTCCATATACTCAGACATATCGATACGAATCATTTGCTCTTCACTGTCAAATAATGTTTGTGCTAACGTTTTTGCAAGCTCTGTTTTACCGACACCTGTAGGACCTAGGAAAATGAATGAACCGATTGGACGATTCGGATCTTTAATGCCAGCGCGAGCACGAAGTACCGCGTCTGATACTAAGCTTACCGCTTCTTCTTGACCAATCACACGCTCTGATAAAATTTGCTCTAAGCGTAGTAATTTCTCACGTTCACCTTCAACGAGTTTTGCAACAGGAATACCAGTCCATCGTGAAACAATATCTGCAATTTCTTCTTCACTTACTTCCTCACGTAATAAACGATTCTCCTGTTTATTGTGCGCGCCCATTTCTTCTGCTTCTTTTAACTCTTTTTCAATCGCAGGAATTTTCCCGTGACGAAGTTCAGCTGCTTTATTTAAATCATAATTTCCTTCTGCTTCTTCTAATTCACGGCGCAAGCGCTCTAAATGTTCACGTAAGTCACGAACTTTGTGAATATCTTCTTTTTCTTTCTCCCATTTCGCTCTCATGCCACTTGCAACTTCTTTTAAATCCGATAATTCACGTTGCAATGTTTTGAGACGTTCTTGGCTACCAAAGTCCTTCTCTTTCCCAAGAGCGGCTTCTTCAATTTCTAACTGCATAATGCGGCGCGTTACTTCATCTAATTCTGTTGGCATAGAATCAATTTCTGTACGAATTGTTGCGCACGCTTCATCAACAAGATCAATCGCTTTATCTGGTAAGAAGCGATCTGAAATATATCGATCTGATAAAACGGATGCTGCTACAATTGCGCGGTCATGAATATTTACACCGTGATAAATTTCAAAACGCTCTTTTAATCCACGCAAAATGGAAATTGTATCTTCAACAGTTGGTTCTTCTGCTAATACTTGTTGGAAACGTCTTTCTAGCGCTGGATCTTTCTCAATATATTTACGATATTCATCTAATGTCGTTGCCCCAATACAATGCAGTTCACCACGCGCAAGCATCGGTTTTAACATATTCCCTGCGTCCATCGCTCCTTCTGTTTTACCAGCACCAACGATTGTATGAAGTTCATCAATGAATAATAAAATACGCCCTTCACTCTTTTTAATTTCATTTAATACAGCTTGCAGACGCTCTTCAAATTCACCGCGGAATTTTGCTCCGGCCACAAGTGCACTCATATCTAATGCAAAGATTGTTCTATCTTTTAATCCTTCTGGTACATCTTTTTTCACAATACGCTGCGCTAATCCTTCAACGATTGCTGTTTTACCAACACCAGGTTCACCAATTAAAACTGGATTATTTTTCGTTTTACGTGAAAGAATACGAATAACGCGGCGAATTTCACTATCTCGGCCGATAACAGGATCAATTTTCCCCGCTCTCACTTCAGCCACTAAATCACGGCCATATTTTTCTAATGCTTCATAAGTTACTTCTGGATTTTGACTAGTCACTCTTTGATTCCCCCGAACTGTCATTAAAGACTGTAATAAGTTATCTTTCGTAATATGAAATTTTGTAAATAATTGATTGATATCGCCTTTTTCTTCAGAAAAAGCAAGCAATACATGTTCTATTGAAATGTAATCATCCTGCAGTTTTTCTGCTTCTTTCCCTGCTCTTACAAGCAATTGTTGCAGCGTGCTTGTTATATATAATTTCCCAGCTTCTGCTCCGCTTCCCGTTACAGAAGGTTTCTTTTTAATTAAATTTTCTACACCTTGCTTTAATGCTTCTATATCAATATTCATTTTTTGAAATATACGTACTGCTAATCCATCTTGCTCCTCTAATAATGCAAGCAATAGATGAACAGTATCCACTTCTTGGTGATGATGAGATACCGCTAAAGTTTGGGCACTCATAATCGCCTCTTGTGTTTTCGTTGTCATTTGATTTAAGTCCATCTTTACAGCCCTCCAAAAGTTTGACTTTCTTTGACCTTTGATTTGATTATACGCCAACTGACTTTTTTATACAATAAATTTGCTTATGTATTTTCAAACTTATTATTGGAAAAAGAAAAAGGGAGCATTCATTATGTAACGACAAAAAAGCCGCAATAACGATTGCGGCTTCTGTTACGGTTTTCTTTTATATGTCCACTGACGGTTATGATTTGTGTTCTCTGGAAACCTATCCCCGGCAGTTAATTTCACCATTTGCGGATCTTTCACCATGCTTCCCGTTTCACCAATTTCTACGTAAATGCCATCATTTGGCGCTTTTTGTCCAGAACGAAACCTGCGATTTTGTCCCATTTTCATTCTCCTTCCATGACGTCTTTGCCTCATTAGTATATCCATTTTAGAAGAAAGCTTTTCTGTCATGTTTAGGAAACAAGTACTACCGTTTACTCATGCACATATATATAATTACACAAGCTTAAGCAGGGATTTCTTTCCTATTTGTAGAAAAAAAGAAACCAACCCAACTGTAGGCTAGTTTCAAAGGAGAGTCAAACATATACGAGAAGATTACATGTTCATTATAAGCCTCCTCATACGAGCAATGTAACCCTTTTCACAATTTGTACATAATGAAAGAAACATTATTTGAACTTTCCGAAAAGATATTGACTTTTCTTCATTTCCAGCGAGAAATAGTAGACACCACAGCACTTTGCGACGTAAGATGGATATATAGTGAAATTTCCATCTATGGTGGTCTCACCCAGTCTAACCTCTTATTTCTGCATATTAAAAACGGAAATACAGATAGATACAAAAAATTATTATAAGAGGTGAAATTATGAGTAAACAACATTTAATCGCATTAGATTTAGACGGCACTTTATTAACAGACAACAAAATAATTTCCACTCGAACGAAACAGACAATTGCAAAAGCAACGGAACAAGGGCATATCGTCGTCATTTCAACGGGACGTCCATTCCGTGCTAGTTTTGATTATTATAAAGAACTTAATCTTAATACACCGATCGTAAACTTTAATGGCGCTTATGTGCATCACCCTCTCGATTCAAATTGGGGCACACATCACTCTCCTCTTGAGCTTTCAACAGCCCAAGAAATTGTCCGAGCTTGTTTTGATTTCGGTGTGAAAAATGTCTATGCTGAAGTGATGGATGATGTGTACGTTCGTGAAATTGATGAAGATAAAAAACATATTTTTGAATTTGGTTCTCCAAATATTTTTACAGGAGACTTATTAAATATTTTAAATGATCATCCGACTTGTTTATTAATTGACGCACACGATGATCATTCCGTTGCAATTCGTCAACATTTAACAGATATGCATGCTGAAGTTATTGACCATAGAAAATGGGGCGCACCTTGGCCAATTATTGAAATTGTAAAAAGTGGATTAAATAAAGCTGTCGGATTACAAAAAATTTCAAACCATTACAACATTCCAAAAGATCGAATCATTGCTTTCGGTGATGAAGATAACGATTTTGAAATGATTGAATTTGCTGGTCATGGCATCGCAATGGGAAATGCCATCCCTGAATTAAAATCACTCGCAAATCATACAACGTTAACGAATGAAGAAGATGGTATCGCTCTATATTTGGAAGAGGTTCTTGGGTTGTAATCTAAAAATTCCCTGCTTATAGTTTCTCGCCAAACGCTCATACTATAATTAGACGCCGGATTACCGCGTCGATTGTGTTCAGCTAAATAAAGGGGGTTTTTCGAATGGGTAAAAAGAACAAATCAAAACGTTTTATCCAACAAGGAGCCGATTCTATTATGAAGCATGATGCAAGATTCCCGTACAGAGGTACATTAGCTGAGGCAGAAAAAGCGAGAAGTAACTCTTCTTTTGGAGGGGTTTAAATGGGGAACTTACTATTCCAACAAGCTAGAGATGCTGTTGCAAATGCTGTATCTTGTTCAAGTGGCGCTGAGCAACAAGATCTCGTATATACAGCAAAAAACGCTTTGCGATCCGCTTATGCAAACTCTTCAACTGCTGAAAAAGTTCAGCTACGCGAAATGCAGGAGCAGTTGCAAAATATTACGAATTTGCATTAAAAAAAGAGGACCAATTTTGGTCCTCTTTAATCTTTTCGAAACAATCCAAACACCCCGACCGTTTGCAATATATTTGTAAACGCACCTGGATCCACTTGTTTAATAATCCGCTCTAATTCATACAACTCATAACGAGTAATAACCATCATTAACATTTCTTTATTTTCATTCGTATAAGCACCCGTTGCTGGTATAGTTGTAATCCCCCTTACTAATCGTGAGTGAATTGCCTTTCGTACATCTGCCCCATTCTTCGTAACAATTAATGCTGTTATTTTCACATGACGGGTATGAATTGCATCAATAATTCTCGTTGACACATATAAAGTCACTAATGTATATAACGCTTTTTCCCATCCATACACATAACCTGCAGCGATAATGATAATTGCATTAAAAAAGAAAAAGTATGTGCCGACAGGTTTATCTTTTATCTTAGATAAAATCATCGCGATGATATCTAAACCACCTGTAGAAGCCCCCCACTTTAACGCGATCCCTACTCCAATTGCTGAAATAATCCCACCAAAAATCGCATTCAAGATGATATCGTCCGAAACCGCCCGAACTGGGATAATTTCTAAAAACAACGTCATAAATATAACGCAAAGAAAACTAAAAAACGTAAAAGCCTTCCCAACCTTTTTCCACGCTAAAATAACGACAGGAATATTAAATAAACTAAACAATACTCCTGTAGATATATGAATAGATAAAAAGTCACCTAATATTTGTGATAATAATTGAGACAATCCAGCAAAACCACTCGCGTACACTTTCGCTGGTGTTAAAAATAAATTCATCCCAATAGCATTTAATAAACCTGCAATGATTACAACAATTAACTTCTTTATAAGTTCGGAATAATTTAACTTCAAATCCATTTCTAATCCACCTTTATTATTCATGAATGTACCGCTATACATAGTCTTTACGAAAAAGGAAATGATAAACGTACAACGTTTAGAAATGGAGTTGATACATATGCCACATACGAGTGATAACGACAAAAAAGCACGCGATAATAATGCAAAGCGCACTCAAAAAAATGAACAAGAGCAAAAAAATATTCAGCAAGGAAAACGTGCATATTCTAAGAAAACCGATCACCTTTGATTACATCGTACATCAACATAATTGTTGATGTACTTTTTTTACATTTCACAGGAAAAAACATTGAAAATTCACTTCATGTTCACTTCTATATTCTACAATAGCGATAACATATTCGGATGAGGTGTTGGCATGAGAGGGAAACATATTTTCATTATTACTGCACTAATAAGTATAGTAATGCTATCTGCTTGCGGACAAAAAAATGGCTCAGCTACAGTCGCTACAGCAACAGACTCCACCATTACGAAGAGCGACTTCGAAAAACAGTTGAAGGATCGTTACGGAAAAGACATGCTATACGAAATGATGGCACAAGACGTTATCACAAAAAAATATAAAGTATCTGACGATGATGTAGATAAAGAAGTACAAAAAGCGAAAAAGCAATACGGTGACCAATTCAAAACAGTATTAGAAAACAATCGCTTAAAAGATGAAGATGATTTCAAAAATCAAATTAAGTTCAAACTTGCTATGAATGAAGCAATTAAGAAAAGCGTTACAGAAAAAGACGTGAAAGACCACTATAAACCAGAAATTAAAGTGAGTCACATTTTAGTAAGTGATGAAAATGAAGCGAAAGAAATAAAGAACAAATTAGACGCTGGTGCTTCATTTGAAGAATTAGCAAAACAAGAATCTCAAGACCTACTATCAAAAGATAAGGGCGGAGACCTCGGATACTTAAATTCAGGTAAAATGACGCCTGAATTTGAAACAGCTGCCTACAAACTAAAGGTCGGACAAATTAGCAATCCCGTTAAATCAACGAACGGCTATCATATTATTAAATTAACTGATATAAAAGATTTAAAACCTTACGATGAAGTGAAAGACTCTATCCGCAAAAACTTAGAAGAAGAACGTATTGCAGATCCTACATTCGGTCACAAATTGTTACAAGATGAATTAAAAAAGGCAAATATTAAAATAAATGATAGCGACTTAAAAGATACGTTTACACTTGTGTCTGAGCCAGAGAACTAAAAAAGCACCGCCTTATTTTTTATAAAAAGTAAGGCGGTGCTTTTTATTCACTTTATTTCTTAAAGTACGTCCAACCTTCTTCTTGGTAAACCTTTTCTTCTTTCATCAACTTACCAAGCGCACGCTTAAATGAAGCTTTACTCATATTGAAACGTTCTTTAATGTCTTCTGGGTAACTCTTATCCCAAAACGGCATTGCTCCGCCTCGCTCTTCCATATATTCATAAATTACTGCAGCGTCATCTTCCATTCCTTCTTCTTTACGAGGAAGGAGCGAAATGTTAATTGTACCGTCATCTTTCACGTCAATAATACGGCCCGTTACACGCTCACCGATGCGGACTTGTTCTTTTCTTTCTGTATGGTGTAAGAAAGCACGGAAATGCTCATCAGTTAGTATGAATGAACCCACTTGAAGCGAACGATACACACGTCCATTTACGTTTTTATTACGCATAGATGGCGTCGCATCTACGATAATTTCTTGCATATCACTGTCTCTTGCCGGAAGAGCGATTAAACGATCACGATTCGTTAATTTTAATGTGCAATATAATTCGTCGCCTACTTCTGGCCATACCGGCATATAAATCGGAAACTCATCGGCTGGAATTAGTATATCTTTTGATACGCCAATATCAACAAACACACCTAAACTTGGAATAACTTCTACAACCTTTACCCAATTCCAATCATGCGTTGTAATAATCGGATCTTTCATTGTTGCTGAAATACGATTTTGGTGATCAAGGTATAAGAACGTATCAATCGTATCGCCTTCTTCAATTTCTCCAGCTACTTCATTTTTATGTAGGAAGATTTCTTCCTCTTCGTTTCCAACCATATATCCGATTTCTGTTTCGCGTAAAACAGTTACCTGTTCAATCGATCCTAATTGCAAATACATATTTTTTAATTCCCTTCTATATATATAAAATTATCTTTTTTATCATTCCAAACAAAAGTTAATTATAACACGATTTTTCCTTTATTTGTCCAACTGCCCAAAATTCACTATAATAAAAGGAGGTTACATGAATATAAGTATGAAAACACTTAAGTCTAAGCTCGTTTTCAGCTATACTTTAGTATGTACAGTACATAAAAAGATTAGAATTTTATTTGGAGGTGCTAACTATGGCAAAAGATAGTTCTTTTGACATCGTTTCGAAAGTAGAATTACCTGAAGTAACAAACGCAATTAACATCGCATTAAAAGAAATCCAAAACCGATATGACTTTAAAGGAAGTAAAAGTGATATTAAATTAGAGAAAGAAGTACTTGTTTTAACTTCTGATGACGAATTCAAATTAGACCAAGTAAAAGACGTTCTTATTTCTAAACTTGTAAAACGTAACGTTCCAATTAAAAACTTGGACTACGGAAAAGTTGAAGCAGCATCTGGTAACACTGTTCGCCAACGCGCAACACTTCAACAAGGTATCGATAAAGATAACGCGAAAAAAATTAACAACATCATTAAAGAAATGAAATTAAAAGTAAAAACACAAGTACAAGATGACCAAGTACGTGTTACAGCGAAAAGCCGCGATGACTTACAAGCAGTAATCGCAGCTGTTCGTAGTGCTGACTTACCAATCGACGTACAATTTATTAACTACCGCTAAAAAAGAAAACTCCTCTTAATTAGAGGAGTTTTTATATTTATTAAGAGCAACACCATATTGCTTTATCAAATGATTTTTCCGGAATATAAACTTTACCATTTTCGATTTTGTATTGAATATTATTCCTCTTAAGAACTGCTGTATCAACAGAATGAACACTATCGCCCCACCGAACAAATTTCCCATCGTCACCGTCGTCCCCAAAATGCAAACTTACGAATACAATCAGAATACATAAACATAGAGCGAACCACTTCTTTTTCCGCAAATATCTCACCTCTTTTGAAACTGCAGACGAATTACTGAAGAAAAGAGTTACTCATTTCCGTTTCCTTTTAACCGCAATTAAAAATGCAATAAATAATACATTCACACCGACTATTAAGGAAATAAATAACCAATTCATACCCGTTTCTTCTCCAACTTTATACACATTTGATTCTTCGCGCTTTAAAACGAGATAAAACTTTCCGTTTTCTTCTCTTATAATCTCGTCTTCTAACAACCCTCGTAACTCTTGTTTTTCCCCAACAGCACTTACAGGTAAGGAAACTTTTTGTGTTTCTTTCGTATTATTAATCGCTACTAATGTCACTTCATCTTTATACTTTCGTTTTAGTATACTCATTCCGTTTTTATCATATAAAAGCTCAAACGTACCACGTCGTAAAGATGGTCTCGTTTGTCTAAGTTCACCTAGCTTTGTTATGTGCTGCATAAACTTTTCATCTGATTTAAAATCCATTAATCGTCTATTATCCGGAACATCCCCTCCATCTAATGCGATTTCAGTTCCGTAATAAAAATTCGGTATCCCCGGGGATGTATATAAGTAAGTGAGCGCTAGTTTTAAACGAGACGGCGGGTAATACATATTTTCTTTTGCAATACGCGCAAATCGCTTTGTTTCTTGATTATCTAAATACGTAGCGAACTCTCCTTCTTTTCCGCTCACATCATATAAAGGTTTCACAGACATATCTGCTTTTGAAAATGACTCTACTATTTTTTCATAGTACTCATTCTCTTCTTTTATCATAATACGAAAATTTTTCTTTACCTTCTGCAAATCTTTTTGCACTTCATCCCAAAAAGTGCGTGGTTTTTCTTCACTATGTATCACATAACTTCCGTCTAAATCGACTTCGTTTATCCACCATTTCATCGAGTCTATTAATTGTTGCTCGTTTTCTTCATACGGAAATTGAAATACAACTTTCATTCCTTTTTGGTGAGCTTCATTTACAAGCTCTTTCACATCATTTTCTGTTCCGAAATGTTCATTTACTTTTTGAAAGTTTCGAACGCCTAATCCATCATACTTTTCACTTTCAAAAAGTGGAGACAGCATAATAGTAGTAAATCCCATTTCTTTTATGTAATCCAATCTTTTTATAATTCCTCGTATATCCCCGCCCTGATATCCATCTAAATTACCAACGTCTAACTGTTTATCATTTTTCGGTTCTCCGTTATTGAAGCGATCAATCATAATGGAATATATGACTTCATCTCGCCATTCCCTTTTTTCTTCCGCAAAAGTATGTACTGGTACAAACAAAATAACAGCTAAACAAAAACAAATGAATAGTTCCCTAGTCCGTATTTTTCCCACATGCATCCCCCATGTTTTTTAATTGTAAGAATATTATACCAATTATCCAAAAGAAGCGCATATGTTGATTTCATTCCTCACAAAATACTTCATGTTAGGTTTTCTAACATGAAGTATAAATTTTTCTGAATTTTTAGTTGATTTTTTCTTTCATTTCGAATATGATATGAAACATAACAAAACGATGTTATTTTTTCTAACATAATAGGAGGGAAAAGAATGAATACGGGAGATACAGTCTTTATGTTTATAACGACAGTAATGGTCATGCTGATGACACCAGGATTGGCACTTTTTTATGGGGGCATGGTTCGCAGTAAAAATGTACTCAGTACGACAATGCATAGTTATAGCGCAATGGCTATCGTTTCGATTCAATGGGTTATGATCGGTTATTCCTTATCATTCGGACCAGATTGGCACGGACTTATCGGTACACTTGATTGGTTCGGCTTAAACGGAGTTACCTACGCACCAAATCCAGACTACTCATCTACTATTCCTCACAATTTATTCATGATGTTTCAACTCATGTTCGCCATTTTAACTCCAGCTTTAATTTCAGGTGCATTCGCTGAAAGAATGCGATTTTCTGCTTTTCTCATTTTTATCCTTCTATGGACAACAATCGTTTACAATCCTGTCGCTCATTGGGTATGGGGCGTTGGCGGATGGCTAAGAGAACTTGGCGCGTTAGACTTCGCTGGCGGTAATGTCGTTCATATCACTTCTGGCGTTGCTGGTCTTGTATTAGCCATTTTCCTTGGAAAACGGAAAAACATAAGCGGTCCCTCTCCTCACCATTTACCATTTACAATGTTAGGTGCTGGCTTACTCTGGTTCGGCTGGTTCGGTTTTAACGTCGGTAGTGCACTATCTTTAAACGACGTAGCTTTAACTGCATTTATTAATACAAATATAGCCGCTGCTGCCTCCGCTCTAACTTGGATGCTTTCCGAATGGTTCTTCCAATCAAAACCGACTGCGATGGGAGCTGCTTGCGGGGTTGTTTCTGGTTTAGTCGCTATTACACCAGCTTGCGGATTCGTTACATCTTTCTCCGCTCTTCTTATCGGAGCAATCGGCGGTATATTATGTTTCGGCGCTGTTTTCTTCTTAAAAACAAAATTCGGATACGACGATACACTTGATGCCTTTGGGTGCCACGGCATCGGAGGAACTTGGGGCGGGATTGCAACAGGTCTATTCGCAACTACTACTGTAAACGGTGATGGTGCTAACGGATTGTTTTATGGGAATGCCGCTTTACTGTTTAAACAACTTGTAGCAATCGGCGCAACATATGCATTCACGATCATCATGACGTACGCCATTATTAAAGCCATTAACTTCTTCCTCCCTGTTCGGGTCGATGAGCACGAAGAACATATGGGGCTTGATATTTCGATGCACGGCGAGAAAGCCTATGAATATACGGAACGAGTGTGATATACCCAACCCAGTATTTTTGTAAATATATCAACGGTTTTTTTGATATATCGATCGTTTCTTTCAATATATCAACGCTTCGACACAACATATCGATTTACCAACAAATTCCGACATGACAGAAGTAAAGAATACCCCCTAACGCTACAAGTAAAATAAAAAAGACGACCGAAATTCAGTCGTCTTTCCCTATTTATTTCGGAGCATTTCCTACATATTGCGTAATATCAACATTTAATGCCTGCGCTAAACGCATACCGTACTCTTGATCTGCACGGAAGAAGTTACAAACAGCTAATAATTTCGTACGTTCATTTACGTCTTTTAGATCATTTGTTAAGTTTGCAATTAAGTTATCTTGCTCTTCTTTAGAGAATGAACGGTAACGCTCACCCGCTTGTTTGAAGTCATTTGGTTTCTCAATTTTTTCACGAGATACGTAGCCTTCTACTTTCATAGCTGAATCACGGTAAGTTGGATCTTCAACTGGATTTTCTGTATGACGGCTCGGTTCGTAGTTTATTGTAGATGGATTTTGATTCATTTGCATCGCACCATCACGTTGTTGGTTACGAACAGCTGCGTATGGGCAATTTACAGGAATTTGTAAATAATTTGCACCAAGGCGGTAACGCTGTGTATCTGGGTAAGAGAATAAACGACCTTGTAATAATTTATCTTCAGATGGTTCAATACCATTTACAGTTGCACTTGGCGTAAACGCCGCTTGCTCTACTTCTGCGAAGAAGTTTTTCGGGTTACGATTTAACGTCATTGTCCCTACTTCAATTAATGGGAAGCGATCTTCTGGCCATACTTTCGTTGGATCTAGTGGATCGAAATCTAAAGAGTCCGTTTCATCTAGTTGCATGACTTGTACGTGTAAATCCCATTTCGGATAGTTTCCTTTTTCGATTGCATCAAATAAGTCACGAGTTGCATGGTTGAAGTCTTTTCCTTGTACTTGCTCCACTTCTTTTGCACTTAAATTACGTACACCTTGCTGTGGCTTCCAGTGATATTTAATGTAAACAATTTTACCTTCTGCATTAATCCATTTAAATGAATGGACACCGAAACCTTCCATTTCACGATAGTTTGCTGGTGTACCATAATCAGAAAATACCCATGTCATCATATGTGTAGATTCTGGAGTTAACGTCATGAAATCCCAGTAACGATCTGGTGTTTGAACATTTGTATCAGGTGCTGGTTTTAAAGAATGCACCATGTCTGGGAATTTAATTGCATCACGAATGAAGAAAACTGGTAAATGGTTACCTACGATATCATAGTTTCCTTCTTCTGTATAAAATTTAACAGCAAAACCACGTGGGTCACGTGCTGTTTCAGGAGAACCTTGACCATGAATAACCGTTGAGAAACGAACAAATACAGGCGTTTCAGTTCCTTCATTTTGTAAAAATGCTGCTTTCGTATATTGCTTCATGCTGTTTTTCGTTACGAATACCCCGTGAGCACCTGCACCACGTGCATGCACAACACGCTCTGGAATACGTTCACGATCAAAGTGTGCAAGTTTTTCTACTAAATGATAGTCTTCTAACAATACCGGCCCACGGCGACCAGCTGTACGAGAATTTTGGTTGTCTCCAACTGGAGCACCTTGGTTTGTTGTTAAGCGATTATTTGGATTCATCTAGGGGGATCCTCCTCTTTCTCTCATAGTAATTATTATTTATTTAAAATTATTATAAACTAATTATTATTCAAAACTAAATCTTTGTCAACTATCTCCATCATTTTTTTAGAAATAATTTCAGCTAAGCAATCAATAAACACAGATTGTGCATTCGGCATATTTGATCTAAAATATGCGACATTTAATTCATCAGTTACAACTTTACATTCATGATCTCCGTCATATAAAACTTCCAAATGGAGCAATATGTTTTAATCCTAAGTAACAAGTAAATTCATACTCTGTAAATATGTTATTCATTACATCTGTTAATTTATGCGCTTGCTCTTTCGTAATTTTCGCAAGCGGTGAAATTCCGCCAATCGCTTTATACCGTCCGATTAAATCTTGGAGCGCTTCTTCAGACTACTTACGCCCGTGACGAATGTGAGTATAATACACCTCTACATCATCTAATGACTCTCACGTTCCATACGCCATCACAAGCAAACCTATTTTCTTCTTACATCTCAATTTTGGAAATGAGAATCTTTTTCAAGAACATTCGTTTCCAAGTATACCAATTAATAATAAATACGTCAAAATAATAATTCTAAATAAATATTATTTATAATATGATTTTGATTTTTATATGGAAATTTATTTAATAAAAAAAAGCGGCTCACATACATGTAAGCCACTTTTCCCTTATTCTTTAATATTTACACCATCTAACTACAACAAAAATAAAACGTACAGCGTATATATACACTGTACTCTTGCACAACCCTTAAATTGAAAACAGTTGAGGTTATGACATGAAATCCCTTATTAAGTCATTCTTTTATAGCTTTTCGCCAATATGCACCATAATGATCAATTCTGACAAGGGGTTCATTTATATTATTTTCTTTCCGGAAATCTGTTACAGCGGCTTCACAAGTATGCAAGCCATAATCATCAATAATAATAAACCCACCTGGAGATAATTTGTGATATAGATTTGTTAAGCTATCCATCGTGGATTCATATAAATCACCATCGAGTCTAGCGATAGCAATCTCTTTTATCGGCGCAGTAGGTAACGTATCTTTAAACCAGCCCTTTAAAAATGTCACTTGATTATCGAGTAAATCATATTTTTGAAAATTTCTTTGTACTTCTTCTAAAGATACTCGTAAATAATCAATTGTATATAATGTATCTCCTTGATCTTGAGGGTATTTTTCAACGTTCGGTTCAGGTAATCCTTGAAATGAATCTGCAACCCACACTTGACGATTTTGTATATCATTTGCTTTTAAAAACCCTCTCATAAATATACAACTTCCGCCCCGCCATACACCCGTTTCAATAAAATCACCTGGGATCTCTTCTTTTATAACAGTTTCCATCGCAGCATGTAATTGATTTAATCTAGCACGCCCAATCATACTATGTGCAATAGCCGGCCAATCCATTCCATATTTCCTTGCTTCTGGATTAGGCTGTACTTGATGCATTAGTTTTAAATTATGCACCTCTATAAAGCTCATTAAATCTATAGGTATCTCTACATGAGCGGGTGAATACTGTTCATGTTCTTGCCAGATTTCAAATAAAATCGCTTTTTTTAATAATTCAAGATATAAATCACTTCTTTCTTTTAGGGTCATAATATTACCCCCTCCAATTTTTCACATTTTCAATGTAAGTTATGAAAAATCCAAATGATTTATTCATGAAATGAGAACCCTTAAAAATCATATTATAAAATTTTTAAAATATATTTTATAACGTACTCCCCATTTGATATTGATTGTTAGGAGTTCAATAATAGACAATTAGGTATATCATTTACCTGTTTTTGAATTTGATAACTATAATTCTCAAGTAAGAACTTCTGCATGGAGTGGTCATACTAATTTTGCATATGATTGAGTAAGATATATGAAACCAGAAAAAATGAGGAAATACATTTGAAATGTATTATTTATAATATAATTTCGAATTTTATTTAACAAAAAAGCGGCTCACACAAATGTAAGCCGCCCTTTCCTATTCTTTTATATTTACCCCATACTCTTTAAACCACACATGAATTTGCGCTAAATGTGCTAAAAGCTGAGGCCCAGTCATTAATTGACCAAACCATGGCGTTTGAAATGCACTGCCGCCAGACTCAATCAATCCGCCCAGCTGCTCTTTATCAAATAGTTCGTGTAAAATTGATCCTTTATCCGTTAATAAATTTTGAAGCCATACCGTTACTGCTTTTGTATAGTGCGGATTGTGCGTTTTCGGATATGGGCTCTTCTTTCTATATAAGATGTCATGTGGAAGTATGTCTTCTAACGCTTTACGCAATAGACCTTTTTCGCGGTTTTTATACATTTTCATTTCCCAAGGAATATTCCACGCATATTCGACAAGGCGATGATCTGCAAACGGAACGCGTACTTCTAAGCTTGCGCCCATACTCATACGGTCTTTTCTGTCTAATAATGTTGTCATAAACCATACCATGTTTAAATAAAACAATTGTCGTCTTTTCGCTTCTAGTGGGCTTTCTCCTTCTAAAATAGGAACTTCTTGAATGGATTCTTCATAACGCCTTTGTACATATTGTTGCAAATTCAATTTATTTCGCCATTCTTTTTTCAAAAGTTGTTCCCGCGCTTCTGTAGAACGCATCCACGGGAATGCACTTGATTGTAAATCATCTTCTCTATAAAACCAAGGATACCCACCAAATATTTCATCTGCACATTCCCCAGATAAACCAACGACAAAATCTTGTTTAATTTCACGGCAAAACCATAATAATGAGGAATCGATATCTGCCATACCAGGCAAATCCCGAACGAGTACTGCTTCTGTTAAATACTCTGCTAGCTGTTCATTCGAAATGACGCAGCGATGATGGATCGTTTGAAATGTCTCAGTCATTAAATTAATAAATGGAGCATCTGAATTTGGCTGGAACGCATTCGCTTTAAAGTATTTGTCATTATCTTCGTAATCAATAGAATACGTGTGTAGTTGACCTTTTCCTGCTCTTTCATATTCTTTCGCGGCAATTGCTGTAATCGCACTGGAATCTACTCCGCCTGATAAAAATGTGCATAACGGTACATCAGAAACTAATTGCCTCGTAATGGCATCTTGTAATAAAAAGCGCGTTTTCTCTACTGTTTCTTCAAAAGACTCTTCATGTTTTTTACTTTCCACATTCCAATATCTCCATATACATAAACCATTCTTTGAAAATGTTAATGCATGCCCTGGACGTAGTTCTTTTATACCAGCATAAATACCATGGCCAGGTGTTCTAGATGGTCCAAGGCCGAATATTTCTGATAATCCTTCTAACGTTACTTCCGCCTTCACATCCGGATGCGCTAGTATCGCTTTTAACTCGGATCCAAATAATAATCGCCCGCTATCATATTTATAAAATAGCGGTTTTACACCTAATCGATCTCTCGCAATAAACACTTGTTCTTTCTGTTCGTCCCATACTGCAAACGCATATATACCGTTTAAATGATCGACACATTCTTCTTTCCATTCAATATAAGAAGCTAATAGTACTTCCGTATCAGAATGACCTTTGAATGTATATCCTCTTCTTAACAATTCCTTTCGAATATCTTCTGTATTATATAATTCTCCGTTGTAGCAAATGGCATAATTCGTTTCATCCTTTAAACAAGTCATCGGCTGTTTACCACCCTCAGGGTCCACAACGATTAACCGTTTATGCCCAAATGCAACATTGCCTTTAATCCAAACTTTATTATCATCCGGACCACGCTTTGCTAACGTCTCAGCCATCTTCGTAACGACGTCTCTTTCTCCTTCTAATGAGCGTTTATAATCCACCCATCCTGTAATCCCGCACATATAAATCATCATCCTTCCGTCTTATTTCTTTTCCTAAACGAGCAGTAATCCCCACCCTATGAGTGCGGATCAAAAAAATGACAAAATTGACGATAAACTACTATCCACATATGGAATAGCATTTTCACTCAGTAAAACGTGTTTTATTGTATGCCCACCTATGTCTAGATGTGTCTAGTTATAAAGAATGCACGAACTGTCTATAACAAGAATAACTACTTTCAATAAAGGAGAAATCATGTATGATACAACGTAAACATATTTTATATAACCAGCCCCGCGCTCATACCGTCGGCAATGTAGAATATATAAATAATGAATGGATATTTTTTGATGACGAAAATGAGGAAGCCTTTTTACTAGAAGATATTGCCGAAGATGGTTTTGAAGTTTTATATAACAACAACTGGCTACCCGCTCGTTTTTATGAACAAAATATATTGCAAATCGCAGATGAACAACACCCTCTTCAAAATGGAGAAATGATACGAATTCGTAAAAAATTACTTCTTAGTTATAACGAATGGCTTGAGGAATTACCTGATTCTGTCTTTACATTATTAACAGAGGCATTACAATCACTTCATTACTCTTTATATGATTGTATGTATTGTCATAATTATTTATCCTTCTTACCAAAAGAGGAAACGTGCGAGGGAGTAAATATTCTTTTATTCGATAATGAAGAAATGATCTGTACACTGCAGCATCATTTCGTACGCCACGCTACATCAAATAAAAACATGTTCCGTTTTACGAAAGTAAATGGAGAAGAGCTGCATATCGATGCGACATAAAAATAAAAACCACCTTATCTCCCAAATATTTGAGATTATAAGGTGGTTTTATTTGTAATTAAAATACTTTCCAACCAATCGGTAATTTCAGTCCAAGGTAAAATACTGCTACTAGCGCGACAATAAATAAGCCCCAAACCGCCCCTGTTGGTTTGTTTTTGCTCATTTTTACAAGAACCATTTCCATGCCACCGATCACTAAAATACCTGCTAGCATTTTCATGCCGTACCACATGTGCATGCTACCTGTTGCTGTTTTCACAATACTCATGTACAACATGAAGCCTGTCACAATAATGATGATATACATTAGGCGAAGCCCCATATGTACACCTTTACCTTTTCTTCCTGCCGAATAAAGTGAATACGCCACAAAGAATAAAATTAAACCTAACGCCCATGCTGTAATATGCATATGTACCATCGTATCCCTTACCTCCTCTTTTCACACTTTTTCACTTTATATGATAACATGTTCATTTATTTTCAGGAAATGTTTCGCTTTTTTATATTTAAATGCTATAATATTTAGAGTATTTACAAACTTCTTGTAATAACAAAAGGGGGAACAATCATGATTCAAACTAAGGATATTATCGAACTTACAGACACATACGGAGCAAATAACTACCATCCACTTCCGATCGTTATCTCTAAAGCAGAGGGTGTTTGGGTAGAAGACCCTGAAGGAAACCGCTATATGGACTTACTAAGTGCATATTCTGCAGTAAACCAAGGTCATCGCCATCCAAAAATTATTAACGCTTTAATCGACCAAGCAAATCGTGTTACGTTAACTTCTCGTGCTTTCCATAGTGATCAATTAGGTCCTTGGTACGAAAAAGTTGCGAAACTAACTAATAAAGAAATGGTACTTCCTATGAACACAGGTGCTGAAGCTGTTGAAACTGCAATTAAAACAGTTCGTCGCTGGGCTTATGATGTGAAGAAAGTAGAAGCAAACCGTGCTGAAATCATCGTTTGTGAAGATAACTTCCACGGACGCACGATGGGTTCTGTTTCTATGTCTTCAAATGAAGAGTACAAGCGTGGATTCGGTCCAATGCTTCCTGGCATCATTGTAATTCCTTACGGTGATTTAGAAGCATTAAAAGCTGCAATTACGCCAAACACAGCAGCATTCATTTTAGAGCCAATTCAAGGTGAAGCAGGAATTAACATCCCACCAGCTGGTTACTTAAAAGAAGCTCTTGAAGTATGTAAAAAAGAAAACGTTTTATTCGTAGCAGATGAAATCCAAACAGGCTTAGGCCGTACTGGTAAAGTATTTGCTTGTGACTGGGACGATGTAACTCCTGACATGTACATACTTGGTAAAGCACTTGGTGGCGGCGTATTCCCAATTTCTTGCGTAGCAGCAAACCGCGACATTTTAGGCGTATTTGAGCCAGGTTCTCACGGTTCTACATTCGGTGGTAACCCACTTGCATGTGCCGTGTCTATCGCAGCTCTTGAAGTATTAGAAGAAGAAAAATTAACAGAGCGTTCTCTTCAATTAGGAGAAAAATTAGTTGGGCAATTAAAAGAAATTGATAACCCAATGATCACTGAAGTTCGCGGTAAAGGTTTATTCATCGGTATCGAATTAAACGAGCCAGCTCGTCCTTACTGTGAACAATTAAAAGCAGCTGGGCTATTATGTAAAGAAACACATGAAAATGTAATTCGTATCGCACCACCTCTAGTAATCTCTGAAGAAGATTTAGAGTGGGCGTTCCAAAAAATTAAAGCTGTATTATCTTAATAATAGTGAGGCATTCCTACATTAGGACTGCCTCTTTCTTTTTTTAGTAATTTACCGTAAAATAAAAATGAATATTCTGTTTTTAAAAGGGGGTAATTGTATGCTTTTGAAATATGGCAAACATATTAACTATTTAGCTACTATTCTTATTTCCATTACATTCATCGGATTCCTATTATCTACAACGTTACTCAGTCACTATTCAACGCCTCATACATTCACACTACTTAAAGCCTCATTTTGGGCTGCCGTTTTCCTTACAGTTATCGGGTTTGGCCGTGAAAGAAGTTCTCTTGCCGTTATGCTAATCGGAATTTGTACGTTAGCACTCATCGGATTGTATATTTTCGCTATTTTAGATTTTTTCAATAACCCAAGGCCATAAAAAAGAGCTATCTTTTGATAAGATAGCTCCCTTCTTCATTTCACTATATTTCGCAGTGTACCGATTTCTTCTACTGTAATGACCACTTCATCACCTGCATGCAAAAATTTCGGTGGTGTGAAACCTTTTCCTACACCAGCCGGCGTTCCTGTTGCAATAATATCTCCTGGTTCTAATGTCATCCCTTTACTTATCGTTGAAATAATTTCTTCTATCGAAAAAATCATTTTATTTGTGTTTGAAGTTTGCCTTACTTCTCCATTTACTACTGTTTCAATGTGTAATGCATTCGGCGTCTTAACCATTGATTTATGAATTAAATACGGTCCCATCGGACAAAACGTATCGAAGCTTTTTCCAAGGAAAAACTGTTTATGCTTCCTTTGAATGTCTCGAGCAGTTACATCATTTATAACCGTATAACCAAAAACATGCTCAAGTGCTTTTTCTTTTTTTATTTGTTTCCCTCGCTTGCCAATAATGATAGCTAGTTCGCCTTCATAGTCTAGTTCATCCGTTGCGTGAGGGTGACCATTAATGTACTCATTCGTGCCAATAACTGTTGTGGGTGCTTTCGTAAAGATCATTATATTTTCTGGAATAGACTCTACTCCGCCCATTTCCACTGCATGCTCACGATAGTTTTTTCCAACGCACAGAATATTCTTTCTTGGCCTTGGAATCGGTGCTAATATTTTCACCTCTGTTAACGGATAATACGCCGCTTCCCCGTTCTCTTTTGCCCAATTTACAATTTCACATACTTTTTCAAAGCATTCAGTCCCTCTTTCAATACACTCTAGCATTGTAATAGGAATTGTAACCTTTTCCCCTTTTTGCCTTTGTGCTTCTCTTAAATGCAATACCTTTTCTTCTTCTTCATCCACGATACCTACAAATACCTTTTCTTCTTTCTTCGCCGTTACAAAACGCAATATTTCCACTCTCCATCCTAAAACTCATACCCTTTAATTGTATTCGCATCCGTAAGAAAAAAACCTTCTCATGCACGCTAATTTTTACAATATTCTTCTCGTATCCAATTCGTTACTCAGCAACTATTTGACATAAAATGTAGAAATTATACTTTTTTTAGCGAATACGTTTCTTTTTTATGGGATTTTTGTATAATATGTACTAAATATATACATAAAAATTTATTGAGAGATGGAGCCGATTTCAATGTTTGAGCAAGCTATCGAAAAAAAACGCGAAAAAATGATCTATTTTGCTGAACGCTACGGAATGACTTCTCAAAAAACAGTGGATTGTAGCCAAGAACTGGACAGGCTCTTAAATGTTATTTGGCATATACACACAGATTGCACGCACACTCAAATATTCGAAACACATACGCAATAGCGTGTGTGTTTCTTTTATTTCAAAAAAATACACATTTTATTGAAAACGCCCATACAATAGTAGAAAAGAAAATTTAAAAAACGAAGGGTGTTTTGTATGCCAGCTATGGTCGGACATATTCGTATCGTTAATATCGGATCAAGTGGTATTTTTCATATTGGAGATGTATTTGCTATTAGGCCTATTAGTTATTCACGCGCTTTTGCCGGAGCCGGTTCATTTAATGTTGGAGATAACGTCTCTGTCTACAATTATCAAAGCTCAACGACTGTCAATGATTCAGATGTAATCGATCAAGCAATAATTGGTTCAACTTAAAGGAGGCGATTACATTGAATTTTTATGTAAACCAAAGCATCATCATCAACAGTATTAAAATCGATAGCATTACAACCTCTTCTGTATTTCAAATTGGTACTGCCGGAAGTATTAAAGCTCTATCTAAATTCTCAAATAGCGGTGGATTTACAGCACCTCTTCGCCCTTTGAATGCGAAAGGACAAATTATTTCCATAAAGCCTTTCAACTAGTTCTTCTTAGGCCATCCTTATCATAAATATATAGCAGTAATGTACCCTCCCTATTGAAAAGGAGGTTTCACAAAATGAATCAAGATATATATACTTACTTACACCAACTTCAGCAAGCTCTCCAAACACAACAAGCAGCCATCCTTAACCTAGAAAATCAAGTTCGCCTATTACAAGAAGAGCTTACTGAATTAAAAAGTCGCCCCTCCTCTTCTATAGGAAAAGTGGAATATAAATTCGATCAATTAAAAGTAGAAAATTTAAACGGCACTTTAAATATTGGTTTAAATCCATTTGCGACAAAAGGGCAGCAAATTGAAGATTTTCAAGTGGATACAGAAACGTTGAAAGTCAATCCTGAAACAGACACCAATCCAGATTTTTATCAAGGTATCCTTCAAGAAATGCATCGCTATTTAGATGAAGAAGCATATAATCGAATTCTCCATTTTGAACAAGAAGAGAGAACCCCTCTTGATGAGATGTATCGACAAATGATGGTCGATGACATAAAAAAACAGATGGAGCATAGACTTCCGTATTATTTATCACAAGTTCAATCGTATGAGGGCATTTCAACAGATCCCGATTATTTACGAGACGTCATTATTCAAGCAATGAAACAAGATATTGACAAAGCCTTTCTTTCCTTTATCCAACACATACCGGGCAATTTTCGAAAGGAGTAAGTATGTATGAATTTAAATGTTGTAAACCGCGAGTTAAAAGTAGGGCAGATTAAAATGAACGGGGTTTCTTCTTCCGCATTATTTTTAATCGGAGATGCAAACCTTCTCATCCTTACTTCTATTCTTGATACGCCATTCGAATCCGTTACAGAGGGACCATTTGTACCATTAGTAACAGCTGTCCCTACGACTCCAGGTTGAGGAGACTCAAAATTATGTTACATCATGTTTCAGTTGTCCAAAATGTTTCTATTATTTCTTTGGGGATTGCTGCAGTATTTCAAGTTGGTGATGCAAATCAAATGGAATTAAAAAGCAGGGCGCTTTTGGTTCATCGGGAAATTCCTTTTTATTTAAAAGGAGAAGGTCGCTTAGATGCTTTTGAAATTTTCACAGATGAACATATTACTATTCCAAAGCGAACAACAGATGTAAAAGTAAATATTATAAATGAGTGTCCTTTTATCGAAGTAAACAATGTTGAATTGCGAACACTTTTAAATTCTGGTTGCTTTCAAATCGGAAATGTTGATTATGCTTTTAATAACTCTCGTATTATGCAAATCAGGCAATACATTACTGATGAACCTTCTTCTAAATAATTCATATAGTAATTAAAAAGCTTAGTGAAGTAGGTGAATGGTATGCCTTCGGTTGTGGGGAATCTCGTCGTTCAAAACAGTAATGGGTCTTTCAATTTAGGAGATTTTTATAACGTGTCTCCGAAAGAAAATACGAAAGCTTATAACGGATCTGGAGCTTCCAATGTTGGATTTGTCGTAAATACGTTTAACGGCGTTAGTGCAACAAATACGTTTGATTCTGATGTGGCAGATCAAGATCAGATTGGAACAGCGTAAAAAAAGTAGGAGATGCTCTCCTACTTTTTTCTTATTCCCACGCTAATTACAATTTCATTTTATTTAAATGATAATCCCTTTTCCTCTAGAGCCGCTCTCAATTTAGGCAAAGACGCAGGCCCTATGCCATGCAGTTTTAAAATTTCTTTCTCGCTATACTTTGAGAGTTCTTCTACAGTATGAACCCCATGATGTTCTAATGCCCTTCTTGCTGGCGCTGAAAGAAGAGAGAGAAAACCTTCTTTTGGCTTTCTCTCTTTCTCACAGGTTTGGCAAGTTGGACAGTCGCTACTTTTATAATACTCATGTCCATTGTCACAAGTTCTTAACGTTGCCATACTACATGGCCCCTTTCCAAACCTTATTCCTCAATATTCACAACATGATTCCCATCAAAGAAGTATAAACATTTCTCTTTCACAGAATGTTGTAAGCTTTTCTCGAGTGCTTTTGCATATAGTGATAGTTGTACTTTGTATCGATCTTCTAAAATTGGTTTCGCTTGATCGAATCCGCCTGGGAATTTCCCTTCAATCGTATCTGTTTTAAAGTCGATTAACGTAATTCCGTCTTCCTCTTCGATCATGCAGTCGATAACCCCTTGGACAAGTATTGATTCGCCTTTCTTCCCTTGCCAATCTTGATACGCTTCTTCTGCTGAAAGCATCATCGTAAATGGTACTTCACGCTCTACACTTTTCGCGGCTAATACTCTTTTACCAAGATTACTTTCAAAGAATGAAATTACTTTTTCAATCGCTATTTCTTCAGCTTGCTCAAATGTTAATAGTTCTTTATTTACCATTCTTGCAATTTGTTCTTGAAGAACTTCAATTGTAATTGGTTTCTTCAAATCTACATGTTGCATAACTGCATGGACTGCTGTTCCACGCTCTGCGTATGTTAATCCTTTTTTCTCCATAAAACGAGGACGTGTTTTAATTGGTGCACGCAGTTTTTTAATAAAGGCGTTATCGCTACCATCTTCTGATTGATAATTTCTCTTTATCTCTGTAACAGATTGCTTCGCACGGTGGGATGTTGCATCCTCATGTCCGTACTTCCACATTAATCTGTCGTACACTTCTCCTTTTCGTTCACTCTCTAACGGAACGGCCTTTTTCTCACGAAGTGCTTCTAACAACTCTTGTTTCTCTTCTTGAACTGGTTCTGGTGCAAGTAACGCGTTGCCATCAACAACTTCTACTTTCCAGCTAGTGTCATACCCATAAATTTCACCTGGAATATTTCCTTGTCCTAATTCAAGTAGCATTTCACTATCCCGATGTCTATATAGCGAAGGGGCAATCCAGTCTAAATAACAAGACGCTCCGGCACGAATATGATCTGGTAATAACCATTCACTATGCCCCCTCGCATCGAGCCATTTTTCCATTTCTTTATTTGCATCCTTAACTGTTCCGATTAAAATTAACTTCTCTTTTGCACGCGTTAACGCTACGTATAGTACGCGCATTTCTTCCGCAATTAATTCCATCTTCATTTTACGCTTAATCGCTAATTGCGATAATGTCGTATATTTAATTCGTTTACGAGGATCGATAAATTGTGAACCGAAACCGAAATCTTTATGAAGTAAGAAACGTTTCATTAAATCTTGTGTATTAAAACGGCGACCAAGTCCAGCTACAAATACGACTGGGAACTCTAGCCCTTTACTTTTATGAATCGTCATAATGCGAACGACGTCTTCTTGTTCTCCAAGAGCTCTCGCCGTACCCATGTCATCACCACGTTCTAAAATACGCTCAATAAAGCGTAAGAAGCGGAATAATCCTCTAAACGATGTTGCTTCATATTGTCTTGCGCGGTCATATAGTACGCGTAAGTTTGCCTGCCTTTGCTTTCCAGCTGGTAAACCGCCAACGAAATCGTAATAACCTGTCTCACCGTACACTTTCCAAATTAAATCAGAAAGTGATTGTTGACGCGCAAATTCACGCCATCCTTGCAGTAAGTTATAAAACCACTCTAATTTGTCATGTAGTTCTTGCTCTTCTTCAAGCGGTGCTCCTTTTAAGAACGAGCTCATTACTTCATAAAACGAACCTTTCTTTCCGTGAGCCCGAAGCGTCGCAAGTTCTTCATCATTTAATCCAACGATCGGTGAACGAAGCACTGCTGCAAGCGGAATATCTTGCATCGGATTATCAATCACGCGGAATACGTTCATCATAATATTTACTTCTATCGCTTCAAAGTAACCAGTCGCAAGGTCAGCATATACTGGAATTCCTTGCAATTTTAACTCTTCCATAATTTGCGGCGCCCACGGCATGGAGCGAAGTAAAATAACGAAATCACGGTATTGTACTTGTCGCATACTATCAGTTTTACGGTCATACACTTCATAACCTGAATCAACCATCGCTTTAATTCTTTGCGCCATAAGACGGGCCTCTAACTGTGCTTTTTCTACTTCTGCACCTTCTTCTCCGTCTTGCACTTCTTCTTCCGTTTGCTGAATACATAACAGTTCTGCCGCTACATCTTCACCTTCTGGATAGCTAGCACCTAGCTTTAATTCCGCGTCAGCATCGTAGTCAATCTCCCCAACTTCTTCGCCCATAATTTGTTTGAAGATAAAGTTCGTACCTGCTAGCACTTCATGACGACTACGGAAGTTTTTCGCTAAGTCAATCTTCATTCCGCCGTCTAATCCCTCTTGTGTGAAGCGTTTATACTTCCCTAGGAACAAGCCTGGTTCTGCTAGTCGGAAACGATAAATTGACTGTTTTACGTCCCCAACCATGAATAAGTTTCCTTCACTCTCAGAATCTTTCGTTACGAATTTAATAATCGATTCCTGTACGAAGTTCGTATCTTGATATTCATCGACTAGTACTTCAGCAAATTTATTACGATATTGCAACGCTACTGCTGACGGCTTCATTTCACCATTTTCACTTTGCTCACTTAAAATTTGTAAACAGAAATGCTCTAAATCTGTGAAATCGACCATTCCTTTATCGCGCTTCATCGCTTGGAAACGCTCTGTAAATACTTTTACGAGCTGAACGAGTTTTTCTAATACAGGATGCATATCTTGAAAATCTCGTAAGAAACTTTCTGGTCTGCGGCTAAATAGCTCTTCTTGTAATTTCTTCACTTCATCTTTCGCTTTATTGCGAAGAGAATCTACTTGCTTTACAACATCTTCATTGTAATCACTTTTCTTAATACGCTTTAACGTTTGCCACGATACATTTTGCATCGCTTCATACACGCTTGTCCACGACTCATGAGCTGCTGATGATAACGTTCCAAGTAAAGCTACATCCGCTTGTAACGTTTCAACGCGAGGCGCTGGACCGTCAGGAAGCATTGCGAGTTCTGTCGCTTTCCGAATATGCTTTTCCGCTGTTTCAAGCTGGAATTTCACATCTTCTAATAAATATGAAGCGTATACTAAATCTTCAATTGTTTTTCCTTCCACGTCGTATGCTTCTACTAATTTATCAAGCCATTTTTCCGGGTTCGGATGCGCTCTTGATTCCGTATGAAGCGCTAAAATCATACGTTGTAAGTCATCATCACTACGGTCGCTCGTATAACGATCAACGAGTTCAAAGAATATCGTATTATCCTCAATTCCGTACTCTTCTTCTAATATGTCATCTAGCACTTCTTCTTTTAGCAACTCATTTTCTGTTTGGTTCGCAATACGAAAACGAGGATCGACATCCAGCATGTAATAATATCCTCTAATAACTTGTAAACAAAATGAATGGATCGTCGAAATAGAAGCTTTATTTAATAAGCTAAGCTGCTTTCTTATATGCTGTGAACCTGACCCATCAATTAATACTTTTTCTAACGCTTCCCCAATTCTGTTTTTCATTTCTTGCGCCGCTGCATTCGTAAATGTTACAACGAGCAGGCGGTCGACATCGACTGGATTTTCTTCGTTAATAATTTTTTTAATAATACGTTCAACTAATACCGCTGTTTTACCTGATCCAGCTGCAGCCGCAACTAAAATATCTCGTCCGTTCGCTACAACGGCTTTCCACTGGTCATCTGTCCATTGACTACCTTCTGGTTTTTTAGGCCAACTTTCTATCATCCTCCGCCAACCTCCTCTCTTATTTTCTCCATCGCTTCGCTATCTTTCATGTCTTTTAACGATCGGAACTGATTATCTTCAAGTGACTCATCAAACTGACAAACAGATTTGAAGTTACAGAACGTACATGCCGCTTTATTCCCCATTTTATAAGGAGCAATATCAATAACACCTTCTGTAATGTCTTTCCCGATATTTTCAAAGGTATGGTGTACGTATTTTTGCAGTACGTTAAATTCTTGCTCACTTGCAATACTTGAACGCGCACTAAAGCTACCGTCTTTTTTCAGACCAGCAGAAATAATATCAGAGCTTCCTGTTGTGAGTTTGTTATCCATTAAACGAACAACATCAGCATCTCCTAGCACGAGTCCTTTCATTTTAAATTTCTTTAAAATTTCCTTTTCGATTTCAGCTTCAGATGCGTCACCTTTCATCTCCACGATTGGGTTATGGATATGGAAGTACAGTACACCAGCCGGTGATGCTGTCCCGCCTTTTTTCATCCACGTCTGTGCATTTGAAGTAACAACATCTAAATACGTTAACATTTGAAGTGCTAAGCCGTAATACACTTCCGTTAAGTCTAACGCTTTTGAACTTGATTTATAATCAATAATACGCAGGAACGTACCACTCTCATCTTCTGCCTTATCAACACGGTCAATACGGCCGACAACTTCCATCTTCACACCATTTGGCAACGTAAATTCCATTGGCGGAAGCGATCCTGTACCGCCCATACCGAACGGCACTTCTAAATCAACTGGTACGAATCCGCTTGACTTCGCATGTTCACGAAGAATGATCGACGTACGGAAAATGATTTGTTGTAGTTTTTGTTTTAAATAGAAATGACGGTTTGAACTTAATAAAATTTGCCTTTGTAATAACGGTGCGATTTCTTCTATTACTAAAACAGAAAGATGCTCACACTCTTTTATTGATAAATCCGCCCAAGTGCGGTTTTCACGTAATAACTTGTCCGCAATTTTCTTTAGTGCAGCATGGAATAACTCACCGATATCTGGCGCATCAAGTTTGAAAATATCACGCTCTCTAAGCGATAAACCGTGCTGCGCAAAATGAGCGTACGCACAACGGTTAAATAGTTCCATACGAGAGACGCTTCCCTTAATTGTATCTCCGTATAAATCTCTACTTACAGCTGTACTTAGTTTCTGCGCACGATTTCGGTAGAATAAACTTGATAGCACGCGGCTACTTTTTTGTTTCCATTCATCTGAAGTCACATAGAAATTATATACGTCCCACCAAAAGTCTAAATTCCCTTCAAATCCGTATCGCTTCCACGTTTGTAATTGCTGCATAACGTAAGATAACGTCACTTCTGGCGTTGCTACGTATGAGATTTGTTCTGAACGTGATAAGTCGTTTACGTCATTCGTAATGAACGAGTCTTTTACATCAGGGAACATTCTTTTTATTTTCTTAATAAAGCTAGACGCAAGTAACGTCTTTCCTTCTTCATCTGCAAGCGGGCATGAAATATATAATTTCTCAGTCGCTCTCGTTACCATTTGATACATAACGAACTGTTCTTCTAATAAAGTTTGTCTCGTCGTTGGCGCTAATTCAATTCCTGCCGCGCCAAGAACTTCTCTTTCCTCATCAGAAAGCATTCCTTCATCCATCGGTGCTGCTGGAATGACGCCTTCATTTACGCCGATAATAAATGTTGCTTTCACGTTTGATAAGCGAGAGTGATCAATATTCGCAACTAATACTTGGTCTAATGACGGCGGAATGTTAGCGAATTGAAGCGCCTCAAGCCCTGTCGACATAACGTCTGTAAACATAGAAAGTGACATTTTCTCTTCACCAAGCATCTCTACAAACGTATCAAGAAGGCTCATTACCTCTTCCCACACTTGCTCATGGTCTGTCGCAAATAAGAAATCTCCACTTTCTTCTGCACGAATACGTAATTCTTCTAGTTTTTTCGGAACGTCAAGCTCCTCTAAAAATAAATATACTGCTTCGCACATTTGCATAACAGTTCCCGCACGCTTCAGTCTTTTTTGCATGCGAATAACAGGCGTTCTTACAACGTCACGTAGTCGATTTATTTTCTCTTCCACTTCACGTTCACTGTCTGTTATCATTCCGTTTGTATCGTCAAGTGAACGATAGCGGCGATACATCCATGGATCCTCAGAAGTCCACCTCTTCCCTTGTACACCGTACGCTAAACAGTAATTCTCAAACTCATCCATCTCTTCGCGCATCGCTTCTTTTCTTACGTCTAGCGGATATAAAAGCTCTGTTTTCACGCAGCGGAACACCGTGTCGTAGCGCCAGTTCCCACTAATAATTTCTAAAGCAGAACGAATGCATTCTACTAATGGATGATGTGACATTGGGCGTTTTTCATCGATGAAATGCGGAATATTATAATCCGTAAATAACGTTCGCATCACATCGTAATAACTTTCTCCGTTACGAAGAAGGACTGCAATATCTCGGTAACGATACTGTTCATCCCCGACAAGTTTACGAATTTCACGAGCAACACCTTCTACTTCAGCTCGTAAATTCGCGGCTGTACTAATCGTTACACTTGCTTCACCGTGAAACTTTTCATTCGGACGCGCTTCATAATGAGCTTCTAAATGAGCTAATGCCGGAGAATGAAAACGCGGCTGTTCCATAAGTGGAATTGTTTTTTCAATTTCTATTTTCTCTTCACGCGCTACTTGTTTTATCTTTTCATACGTTAACGTCGTTTCATAAAATAGATCTAGTTCATTTACTGGCTGTGCTAACGTTTTTTCATCTATCGTTAACGCAATTGTGACTCTCGCTCCGCAAATCATAAGCTGCCTTAAAATTTCAAGCTCTTGCGGGGAGAATGAATGAAATCCATCTATATAAATTTCAGCACCTTTTACATATTCAGACTGCGGAAGCTTTTCCACTAGTAATTGTAAATAGTCTTCTGAATCTAAATATTTGCCGATTAAAGCACGTTCAAAATCATCATATAATAACTGTAAATCATACACTTTATTTGCTAGCAATTTTTGCTCTGCACTACTACTATGTGCATCTAATTGTTGCCACATTTCATATACGTTTGATGGCGTCACATTGTAACGTTTAAACTCTGCAATCATACTACCTAGATGTTCAAAGAAACCATTTTGCTCCGCTGCTTTTTGAAACACTGATAGTCCGTCTTTACGAGACTCTACAATTTTACGAAGTAACATATGTACGCCCGCTTCATCAATATGAAGACGACTCGCTCCGCCAACTTCTTGCAACACCTTCCACGCTAATCGTGAAAAACTAAAAACTTGTGCCCGAATAGAACCTCTTACATCCTCGCTCCCAATTAACGCCTGCTGCGTTTGGAATGTCATCTGTTCTGGCACAAGATATAATATTGTTTTCCCTTTCGGGCGCTGTTTCAACTCTTCTTGCACTTCGCGTAAACAAAGTGTACTTTTTCCACTTCCCGCTCTACCAATCACAAATCGAAGTGACATGTAACCCCACCTTTCACTTACATAACGAACGTTAGTTTGCTACTATAATTGTATTATAGGACACGAAAAAAGACAAACTGAGTTGTTTGTCTTTTCTATACTTCTACTTCATTATATCAACCTTTTGAAAAATTCGTTTGCACCTCTCGAATCGGCCAATATCGTAAATCAACTTTACCGACAACTGTATCAGCTTTTACAAAACCAAAGTGCCTACTATCCCAGCTGCCAAGGCGGTTATCACCTATTACAAAGATATATCCAGGTGGCACCGACTTTTCTTTCGTTAACTCTTCTAGTTTAAAGTCACCTGTTAATTGTCTTCCGTTTATCTCTTTCTTATACGCCTCTAAATAAGGTTCATCTACGAATTGTCCATTTATATAAAGCTTATCATGCTTATATTCAATATGATCCCCAGGTAAACCGATAATCCGTTTTACATAGTCCTCTTTTTTATTCGCATGAAACACAACAACATCGAACCTGTTCAAGTCCCCTACTTGATAACTCACCTTATTTACAACAAGCATATTGCCATCTTGTAATGTAGGCATCATTGATTTCCCCTCTACAACATACGTTGAAAAGAAAAACGTTCGAAAAAATACAGCTAATAGTACACCAATTAAGATTGTTCGTATCCACTCTATGCCTTCTTTTTTCAAAGTTTTCTTCATCCGCTTCTCCCCTTATCCTTTAATAATGAAGCCTGCACTTATAAAGAAGACTATTTTTAATGTAGTTCTAACTTTACTTCGATTTTTTTACCGACATACCATAAAACAAAAATACCAATCGCTACAATTACTGATTTCACCGGATTATGAATAAATGACATTAAATCATGGCCGATATACGTTAAAATAAAAATCATCACAAGCTTGCCAAATGCTAATGCTAATCCAAACTGTTTTACGCTAATACGAGATAAACCAGCTACAACGTTTATAAGCGCAGATGGTGTGAATGGAAAACAAAATATGACAAAAATTGGTGCGAATCCCTTTCTTTCAATCCATCCCATTGCCTTTCGCACTCTCTCATGTTTATTTACAAAAGAAAAGAAACGACTTCGTCCAAAGCTGCGAATGATGAAAAATACGAGTAACGCACCTATTACTGATCCAAGCCACGAATAAATAAATCCATACCAAAAGCCAAATGCAACAGCATTCGCCAACACAAACACAATAAGTGGCAACGCTGGAATGAGCGCCTCTATCATCGGTAAACCAATACCAAGAAGTGGTCCGAACGCCTTATAACTTTCAACAATATGATCCATATTTTCTGGTGAAAAATACTCTTTGATTGACTGAAAATCCATTCTACACTTTACCCCTTTACTCTAATTACTACCTCTACTTTATCATTGCTTAAATAAAAGAGGAAATGGTAGATACGACATATGGAGACGTAATTATTAAATTTCCATATCTTTCATTAGAATCCCTTCATTATTTAGCTATGATAATCTATCAATATTTGACAAGATGTTACATATTAATAACACTCTATCCAATAGATTTCCCTTTATACTCCCGAAAACTAGTGAATTACCAAAAATATTTAAATGAGATAAAAAAGCTGTCCTAAAATGTCGCTTAAAGCAACATTTTAGAGACAGCTTTTCTTATATTACACGTCTCCTTCCTTAACAAAATACACTTTCTCATAAGCTGGTCTTAAGGTTAATTCCTCTTTTTTATCAATCTCTTTAAAACAAGGATTTCCTTGTTTTTTCCTACGATCTTCATACTCTGTTCGTAATTTCGCTGTACGGTTTTGCTGATTTTCAAAACTAGTTTTTGATATTTCTAATTTCACAGCAAAGCCATTTATAAATCTAATAATAAGATTTCCATCTTTTAATTCTTTATTACTTTCAATATAAAAATGAGATAACCACGCGCACTCTTTTCTAGAGTACGAATAGGTAGGGAAAAAATAAAGTTGATCTGTCGGACTAATCGCAATCGGCGCTTTATGTGTAATATGGGTTAACTCTTTCGTTCCTTCTTTTCTACCTAAGAAGCTAGAACCATGTTTGCGGCAACTTCTTTCTATAATATCTAAAGGCTTTTGAAATACGAAGAAAGAATCATCCATTTCAACAACTCGCGTAACAGTTTTCTTTTCACTTAGAATAACAGGAAGTAAGGCCATCGTATTTTTATTTACAACATAATTTTCGACATAGCGTTCCACTTTACTTTCCATATTCCTCTATCTCCTTTATCTTTTTATTTATATTAGCAGCTGCATATATAATTTTAGCACTTACAAAAAGGAAATACTTTACCGATTCCGCTTTTTTACAATCTTTTATCATTTATCAAGTATCCTTAAAATTACAAAAGATTAATATACAAATAATCACATTAAAACCTATGCAAAAAACATTTATATTAGCTACAAATAATTATAATCACTTCCCCTTTTCACAGCATTACATCAATCAACTTTGCTATAATTAAAATACAAATCCAATATATGGAGGTTCCTTATGGAAGAAAAAGAGATTCAACCAACCATTCAAATGAAAGATAGCAGCATTGTGATCGTAAAAGTAAAAAACTCAGCTAGTATTATATTCGGTTTATTTTTCATTTTATTACTATTCGTCAAGCCTTTTCGTAATTCGAAATGTCCAGAATGTAAGAAACGTGAGAAGAAAAAAGCGGAAAAAGAACAATAAAAGGCCTTCCTTTGTGGAATGCCTTTCACTCTTCTTCATCCCCAAAAAAGCCGCATACTTTTTCTTCTTCATATTCATATTTTCTTCCGAGGTTTTCTGTATCTCTTTCGATTTGTAATAAGATTATATATCGTTCCTCATCCAAAACATGAGAATGCGATTTCTTCAAATCGATTAACGTCACTTTATCATATTCATACGTTTTCGCGTACGCTTTTATCTCTTCAATCGTATGTTTCAAGTTCTCTTCGTTACCTCGATACACGTCAAGTATAACTTCATTTGTATATTTTTCAATCATACACATTCTCTTCCTTTCTTTCCTAATCCCCCTGTCCTTATCACTAGTAGAATAACAATGCTCGTATATCTAGACAACAAAAAAAGGATGGCAGCAGCCATCCTTTTTTCCATCATCAACTATAAATTATAGTTTGATTACGTTTTTAGCTTGAGGTCCACGGTTACCGTCTTCGATTTCGAAGCTAACTTTTTGACCTTCTTCTAGAGATTTGAAACCTTCAGTTTCGATTGCAGAGAAATGTACGAATACATCGTTTTCGCCTGGAACTTCGATGAAACCGAAGCCTTTTTCGTTGTTAAACCATTTTACTTGTCCTGTTACTGCCATGATTATTTCCTCCTAAGAAAATACAATTTATTTTAGTCTTCCTGTATAAACAAAGAATCCACACATTATCAAATACGAAACATCAACTAGTTCTCACATACTTTTTCTCGTTCGTTTTCAGCACTTGATAACATATGGATTGCTTAATTTAACTATTCAACTGACATCATCATAGCATATTTAAAATGAAATGTACAATCTTTTTTGAAAATAACTGACAAATTAAGTCGAGTATACGATCGCAAATATATTATATTAACATATAAAAATTTCAACATTACATGAACAAACACATCACTTGAATACGATTACATTTATTTTTGATAAATGTTAAAATATAATCTCACATTGATTTCGATGTTGCTGCTCCTGGTCCAAGACTTTGGGATATAGCTTATACGCTTTATACTTGTGTGCCTTTAAGTAGAGTGTATTATACAGAATCAGGTGAGGCCGTTCATTATGACTCGTCGCAACATGCCGGCCGTATGAAAGAAAGAGTGAGATTGTTTGCTCAGTCCTACGGTAAAAGTATGGACGAGGATTACTTAGGAATGGTATTACTTCGCTTAGAAGGGTTATGTACATATATGAAGAGAAAAGCCAAAGAAGGCGATGGGAATTTCCAAAGAATGATAGATGAAGGCCATCTGGATCATTACGAAAAAGATATGAAGTTTATTCGTGAACATGGTAAAGAGTGGATTTAATATTATTGCTGTTTTTTTCGATAAATCGATATATCTTTTCGAATCGTTGATATAAATTCGTTTACTACCGGCACTATCCAAAAAAACAAAAAGGTGATCACGATTAAGTGATCACCTTCCTTTTACTTCGTAAACTGCTCTTCTTCCGTAGATCCTTTTAAAGCTGTCGTTGATGAAGTACCGCCTGTAATAACTTGTGCTACTTCATCAAAGTAACCTGTTCCTACTTCGCGTTGATGACGTGTTGCAGAGTAACCATGTTTTTCGGCTGCGAATTCAACTTGTTGTAGTTCAGAGTACGCTGCCATGCCGCGCTCTTTATAGTCGCGTGCTAGTTCAAACATACCGTAGTTTAATGAGTGGAATCCAGCAAGTGTTACGAACTGGAATTTGTAACCGTAAGATGCGATTTCTTTTTGGAACGTCGCAATCGTTTTTTCATCTAGTTTTTGTTTCCAGTTAAATGAAGGTGAACAGTTGTAAGCTAGTAATTTCCCTGGATATTTTTTATGAATTGCATCCGCAAATCGTTTTGCATCTTCTAAGCTTGGTTCAGATGTTTCACACCAAACTAGGTCTGCATACGGTGCATACGCTAAACCGCGCGCAATTGCTTGATCAAGACCTGCTTTCGTACGATAAAATCCTTCTGGTGTTCTTTCTCCTGTAATAAACGCTTTATCAACAGGATCAATATCGCTCGTAATTAAATCTGCTGCATCTGCATCTGTTCTTGCAACAATAATTGTCGGCACTCCCATTACGTCCGCAGCAAGGCGTGCAGAAATTAAATTACGTACCGCTGTTTGCGTTGGTAGTAATACTTTTCCGCCCAGATGACCACATTTTTTCTCTGAAGATAATTGATCTTCAAAGTGTACACCTGATGCCCCCGCTTCAATCATGCCTTTCATAAGTTCGAATACGTTTAATTGTCCGCCAAACCCCGCTTCTGCATCTGCTACAATCGGTACGAAATAATCTGTATCACCGCTTCCTTCCATATGCTGAATTTGGTCAGCACGTTGAAGTGTTTGGTTAATTCGTTTTACTACAGCTGGTACGCTGTTTGCTGGATATAAACTTTGATCTGGATACATATGTCCAGAAAGATTTGCATCAGCTGCTACTTGCCAACCACTTAAATAAATTGCTTTTAACCCAGCTTTTACTTGCTGCATCGCTTGGTTTCCTGTTAATGCGCCAAGTGCGTTTATATAATCTTCCGTATGAAGCGATTTCCAAAGCTTCTCTGCACCGCGGCGTGCTAATGTATGTTCAATATCAATCGATCCGCGCAAACGAATTACATCTTCTGCTGAATATGGACGTGTGATCCCTTTCCAGCGCTTATCTAATTCCCAGCTCTCTTGTAATTTCTCGATTCTTTCGTTTTTCATATGTTCCATCCCCTTTTCACTTTATAAAATTTCATAACCCGGTAATGTTAAAAACGGTACAAAATCATCATTCTGAACGAGATTTGTAAACAACACTGTCGCTTCTTGGAATCTCCCTTTCTGAAACGCTTCCTTACCAATCTCTCTTTCTATTTTTGTTAATTCTTCTTCTTTTAATTCTTCCATTAATTCAAATGTAATATTGCGGCCATCCTGTAATTTTCCGCCTTCATGACGAATCCATTGCCACACTTGTGCCCTTGAAATTTCCGCTGTTGCCGCATCTTCCATTAAGTTATAAATTGGTGCTGCTCCCCGTCCGCTTAACCAAGATGCAATATATTGAATACCTACGCTAATATTAGTGCGAAGACCCTCTTCTGTAATCGTTCCCACCGGTACTTTTAGTAAATCTTTTTCTGTTACACATATTTCTTCACGTTTTCTAAAAATTTGATTCGGTGTTTTCATAATGTGATTAAATACTTCCATCGCGACCGGTACAAGTCCCGGGTGGGCAACCCAAGTCCCATCATGACCGTCTAAAGCTTCGCGCTCCTTATCAGCACGCACTTTTTCAAAAGCAGCTTCATTTGCTTCCGGATTATTTTTAATCGGAATTTGCGCTGCCATCCCTCCAATTGCCGGTGCATTACGGCGGTGACACGTTTGAATTACTTTCAAAGAATACGCGCGCATAAACGGCGCCGTCATCGTGACTTGCGCTCTATCTGGTAGTAAAAATTCATTATGATTACGGAAGCTCTTTAAAAAACTAAATATATAATCCCATCTTCCGCAGTTTAAACCCGCAGAATGATCTCTTAGTTCATACAAAATTTCATCCATTTCAAATGAAGCGTGAATCGTTTCTATTAACACAGTCGCTTTAATCGTTCCGTTCGGAATACCGATATACTTTTGAGCGAATACGAAAACGTCATTCCATAATCTTGCTTCTAAGTAACTTTCCATTTTCGGTAAGTAAAAGTACGGGCCACTTCCTTTTGCTAAAAGAGCTTTCGCATTATGGAAAAAATACAAGCCGAAATCTACTAAACTGCCAGATATGTTCTTCCCATCAACTTGCATGTGTTTTTCTTCTAAATGCCATCCTCTTGGACGTACGATAAGTACTGCTGTTTTATCATTTAATCTATATTCTTTTCCTTTATCATTTTCATATGAGATCGTTCCCATTACTGCATCTCGTAAGTTCATTTGACCTTCCACCGCATTTTCCCAAGTTGGTGCATTCGAATCTTCAAAATCCGCCATAAAAAGATGCGCTCCTGAATTTAAAGCGTTAATGACCATTTTTCTATCTACCGGTCCAGTAATCTCTACGCGGCGATCCTCTAAATCTTTTGGCAACTTGGCGATTGTCCAATCGCCTTCACGAATGTGCTTTGTTTCTTCTAAAAACTTCGGAAACTTCCCTGCATCAATTCTCTTTTGTTTCTCCACACGTTTTTGTAAAAGTTCTATGCGGCGCTCATTAAAATTTTCATGCAGTTCCTTTAAAAAACTAAGCGCCTCAGGTGTCAATATTTCGTTATACGCTGGTAACATTTCTCCGGCCAATGTAACCCGTGAAGTTTGCGTCGACATATTAGCATCCCCTTCTTAAACTGTTTTATAACAGATTTGATTTTATGTTTTATATTATATAACAAATCTTCAGAAAAGGAAGTTTTTTTTGAAAATTCATTTCATTTTTTTCAAAACGCCATGATTTCACGCTTTATTCCATACAAAAAAGGCCACTGTTATACAACAATGACCTTTTTTATATTATGTTTAAATTCTACTTTAATTCGTTGAACTTTATTACTGCTCTTGTTCCATATCATGCAACATTGCTTTATATAAAAACTGTGCGTATTGTTCTCTTGTTACTTTCATGGACGGACCAAATTTATTTTCTCCGATTCCCGCTGTAATACCATTTGTTTGTATCGCACTAATTGCATTTGTTGCCCATGAATTTGCTGAAACATCATTAAACGTATGAGATCCCTTTGCCTGTAAGTCAAAAGCATTCGTAAGAACTTGCGCCATTTCTGCACGCGTTAACGTCGCCTTCGGCCTAAAGTTTCCATGCTCGTCTCCCATGAAAATTCCAATTTCCGTTAAAGCTAATATTTCCTCGATAAAACCTGTTGAGTTTTCATCGATATCCCCATATGGGTTTTCATACTCATCTTGTTCTTCCATATCAAACACACGGTAAATTAAAGCTGCAACTTGCTCACGTGTTACATCATCCCCAAAACCGAATATCCCATCTCCATATCCAAAAATAATTTCGTTTGCCGCTAAATCATGAATTGCCTCATATGACCAATGTCCTTCTGGTACATCTTTAAATACAATCGTATTTGTATTTTGCAACTGCGTACTTTCCGCTTTTACATTGTTACTCTCTGCTGAGAATAACACCCCACCCATAATTGTTAATGCTGTAGCTGTTTTTAATAATTTTTTGCTCATTAAATTATCTCCCCAATATGTACATGTTTTTTTAAAAATATACATAATAAACGGTATAGTAACAATATATTTTTCGACGAATTTCGTGACATTTTTGTGAATCATATTACACATCATTTCTTTTTTACGAGGTTGATTATCAAGCTTGTGTACAGCAATAAACATACAAATTAGTGGATAATAATTCTTTTTTGAACAAACAAAAAAAGCACAAATATTTCTATTTGCGCTTTCTATTTCACTCTATTTCCAATCCTCTTTCAAATGATAATTAATAATTGCATTATTTATAAACTGTGCATATTGTGCTCTCGGTACAAAGGCATTTAATTCATACATACCTTTTCCAGTTCCTGTAACAACCTGATTAGATTGCAGTGCACTAATTGCATTTTCTGCCCAATGTCCTTTTGGTACATCTTTAAATGTATGCTTTTGTTTTGCCTCGAAAGTATATGCCTTTTGAAGTACTACTGCCATTTCAGCTCGAGAAATTGGTGCTTTCGGTCTAAAGTTCCCGTTTGCATCACCTTTAAAAACACCACGTTTTGTTAATGCTAAAATTTCCTTTTGGAAATTAGTAGAACTTTCAGAAATATCTTTGTATGGATTCGCTACTGCTCCTTCTTCTTTCATTTCAAGTGTTTTATAAATAACCCCAGCTACTTGTTCACGTGTTGTAAGATCTCCAACACCATACTTTCCATTTCCATACCCAACTATAATTTTATTATAAGCTAAATCTAAAATAGCATCATATGCCCAAAATCCGTACGGAACATCATCAAATACAATCATTTCTGGGTACTCTTCCGCTTTTACAGGCGCCACATGCGTTCCTGCAAATATACCTCCTGCCATTGTCGCAATCATCATTACACCCAATATTTTTTTCTTCATTGTCCTCTCTCCCTATTTCTATTTTATATTAAATAGAAAAATAATTGATAATACGAAGCTGAACTTCATTGTTTCAGGAGTACTTATTTGTTGGTGAATGTAAGATAAAATGCCAATCTTCTAGAAGAAACATTTTGACTACCTTTCTGCTTTATACCTCCTTCTTTCTTTTTCAAAAGGAAGTTGTCACATCTTAGGTGTTATATAATAAAATATTCTACAATTTCTTTGTGAACTCCTTTGCATTTTTAAATTTCACTTTATTGCCACAAAAAGACGCAAATAATATATACTTTCGTTTTTTTCAATTCTATATGAATCAAAGATATCCTCTACACTCATTCTCTAAATTTAAGAAGTAGCACTTTCCTTCACCGATAATTCCTTCTCTGTTCCCTTACGAAAAGTAAGTGCCATTCCTGCAAAGATAAGCACAATCCCTACCATTTGCATGCTAGTCGGTCTAAATCCAGTAAAGACTGTATCTAAAAGTATCGCAACAGCAGGATCCAAAAATACGAGTACAGAAATCAGTCTCGTCGGTAAGTCTCTTAAACTGTCAAAAAATAAATAATATACAAACCCAGTATGTATAAGTCCTGTCGCTGTGATCATCATCCAGTTCATCTCTGTTAACCCTTGAAACTTGCCAAAATCTACGAATGGCAATAATAAAAATATCCCTAAAAACGTTTGTAAAAATGTCATCGCATATGCGCTCGTATGCTGGATTCCTTTCCCTAGTAAAGTCGTAAAAGCATAGAATAACGCCGCAAGTAGTGCCCATACCATTCCAGATGACATGAGTTTCTCAAGCGACACACTTCCATCTACCCCTGCTACTAAAACTGTACCAATGAAACAAATGACAATCGACATAACCGCAAATGCCGTTAACTTCTCTTTAAATACAATACTCCCAATCATTAATACGATAATTGGAGCGAGGTGGTAGACAGAAATCGCAATTGTAATTGACATAACTTCAAACGCTTTAAATAAAAATACCCAGTTAAAAACGAGAAATACACCGCACGCTAATATTTGCACGATTTCTTTTTCATTCCATTTTTCGTTTTTATATTGTCCTGTTACGAACCAACATAATGTTAAAAATAAAGTCGCACAAATACAACGAACGAATACTAATTCAAACGATGGTAAACCCGTTTGGACAGAAAAAAATCCAATCGATCCGAAAATAGACATCGAAAGAATCATTTTAATAGCCGGCATTGATTTTGAATGAAACAAAATATTAACCTCCTAAATATTTCACTGAATATTCTACAAATTATACACTATAATTTCCCAAAACTCGAATACTCCACAATAAAAAGAAGCAGTACACTACTGCTTCTTCTCTTTTTCGTATTGTTCAAACGTATGAATTCTTTCAAAGATTGGTGGGTGCGTGTATAAGAAAAATTTCACTAACGCAGGTGGATTCACTTGACTTAAACTCGTTTTTGATAAATATTGAAAAGTTTTCACACCGGATTTCCCATCTTTCGTCATATTTAAAGCGTATTGATCTGCCGCTCGTTCTTCTATACGCGAAACATAGTTTGTTGCTGGTTGTGATGCAAAGGATAATACAGAGGAAATTAAGAAAAATAAAGGTAATATCGAGAAACATGCCACTTTTGAAATTTGCAGCGTATCCCCCCATTTTCGAATACACATATTCAAAATACGACTAATTAAATACATACCTATAAACGATATTAAAATATAACTCGCAACGCCCCAATATATATGTTTCATAACATAATGTCCCATTTCATGAGCCATTATAAACAAAATCTCTTTATCTTTTAATTGCTTAAGTGTTGTATCCCACATTACAATACGCGAGTTAAGGCCTATCCCTGTTACATATGCATTTAACGCATTCGTTTTTTCCGACATATTTACTTCATATACATGTTTAGCAGGAATATCAGCTTTATCTGCCATCGCTAAAATTTTCGTTTCTAACTCTTTATTTTTCAGTGTCGAGAAGTCATTATAAAGCGGATCAATAATAACAGGCTGTATGAATGTTAAAAAGATTGTAAACGGAACGGAGAGTGCCCATCCCGCCAACCACCATCTCTTTGGAAATTTACGAATAAGCCATAAAAGAACAGTAACTACGATTAACATAGTCGCATAACTCTCCCAAAAACCGATAACATGATCTTTTATCCAGCTTTGTGTACTTTGCGTTGAAATGCCGTAATCAACGGACACTTTACGGCTGATCCATTGCATCGGCAGGACAAGAGCTGTTGTAAGTAGTGATAAATAAAAGAAATAAATCGCAACTTGTAAGACACTTATTTTAGTCGTTTCCTTCGACCATTTCTCAAACTTTCTTGAAATACCGAGCACGAGTACAAATAATAAAATAATCCATTCAAGAGGCGTCGCTAAAAAGTACAGTAAGTTTTTCACACGCGAATAATCTTGGCTTAGCGCAAGCTCCCTCGCATTCATAAAAGTTTCTGGATCTGAACTTGTTCCTTTATACATGTCCGGAATGAGTTCATGATTCCATCCAAATAAATACCAATATATAAGTAACGCAAATCCAACGTACAAAAAAAGTGACCACCCAATAACTTTCCTCACGCTATTCCCTCCTCTATGCTGCCTGTCTATTATTATTGTAAGTTCGTACATGCTAAATTAGAACAAGCCATTCATGAGAATTGTTCGATACCCTTCTATGTACATGAAAAAACTCTTCTACATAAAGAAGAGTTTTACCTATTTTTAGACACTTTCTTCGGTTCATAGTTCGGGATAAGAAAAGCACTTACAAACCAACACATTAAACCGGCGCCTTTTACATAGCGTATATATTCATAGTCTTGAAAAAATAACGTCGTTACAATAATCGTAATAAATCCGGCTAAAACTAGTACGTACCCTATGTGCTTTTTAGATAACATAAAGAGCCTCCTTAAGGTAGTACATCCATTAACAAACTAAAATCTTGTAAAGAAAAAGAACTATATTTCATAATACCTTGTACAGCTAAAAGTAAAATAAGACCGATCACACACATATAGTTAATACTTTCTTCACTCTTTTTCTCAGTAACCATTCCGCCACTTATACATAAAATCCCTAATAAATGGAGCGCTAAATACATGAAAAAGTAAGCTTCCTCCCAGCGAAGAATAACATTTACTGTCGTTATTAGCACTATACTAAGTAAAATCAAATAAAAAAACTTATTTGATGATATTGTTTCATTCATATAATTTTATACATTCCTTTCAAATGTCTTCTTCATTTCATTTATCCCCCACTACATCTGAAAAGCTCTTTGCCTGCTCTGCATATATAACTGGCACTTCTTTACTCCAATATTTGCGGTTAACAAATAAAAAGATGAGTACTAGGTTTAATCCTATTATAAAAATCATAAGTCCTGGGAAGAATGTCGTATAGTTTGAGAAATCTGCAAAACTCATGATTTTTTCTCTACTAACTAGAAAAGACACACCGATTACAAATGCATTGTTTAGCATATGGATCGCAATTGGCATGAGCAAGCTTTTCGCACGAATATATACGATTGATAATACGATGCTAAATAAGGCAGCACCGAGGAAATCAACGTGTAACATTGCAAATAAAAGTGCTACTACAATCATCGCTATACTCGTTCCCCATTTTGCAGCAAAGCGCTGCAGTAAAAATCCGCGAAAAACAAATTCCCCAATAATTGGTGCGATAAATACAACCATAATAAATTGATATACATATCCCCCTGTACTATCTACAATCGGTTCATGCAAAGCATTCATAATAAAATCTGGTGTAATCCATGCAAAGCTGTACATGTACAAAATAAGATAACCGTAACTGAACATGCATAATATAATCGTAATGTAAAAAACTTGTACCAGGTTAAATGTTTCATTTTTATTAATAAAAAACGAAAATGAAACACGGTGTTTTCTATATTCATAAAAAATCCATATAATCGGAAGGATATAGAATATAAGAATATTTATAAAAGAAGAATTTTGTATATGAAATGTACTTTCTATCAATTCATTACTGCCTCTTGCTACTAAAGTTAATAGTGCAAATACAATTAAAAAATATCTAGCTCGCATCATTTGAAACGGATTCACACTCATCTCCTCCCCTATGTTACTTTTATCATATCATTTGATTCTTAATTTTTTGTGAAAGAAAACCTTAAAATTTCCTTAAAAATTCCATAAGTTACAAAATGATGGTATGATATTCGAGGAAATTTAGGAGGGATTCTTATGTACAAAGCAAATATTTTACTTGTTGATGATGAAACAGCAATTTTACAACTACTAACTACCATTCTTGAAAAAGAAGGCTTTTCTCATATTACAACTGCAACATCAGCTGAACTAGCTTTATCTCTCACCGAACAAAACAATTACGATTTAATTATTTTAGATGTAATGCTTCCTGGGCAATCTGGTTTTGATATTTGTCCAATCATTCGCCAAAAAACAGATTGTCCGATCTTCTTCCTATCAGCAAAAGCATCTGATTTAGATAAAATATCTGGGTTTTCATACGGTGCCGATGATTATATTACGAAGCCATTTAATCCATTAGAAGTAGTAGCTCGTATGAAAGCGCAGCTTCGAAGACATATAAAGCAAGTAGTATCACACGAATCTAAAGCACACTCCATTTCATTTGGAAGATTTGAAATTGACCAACATTCTGCGGAACTAACAGTAGATGGGAATGTTGTCGAATGTTCCGCCCAGCTCTTTCAACTACTACTCTTCTTTTGCGAGAATTCGAATTACGTATTTTCAAAAGAAGAAATATATGAAAAGGTTTGGGGAGCACCAGCCTATAATGGGGATGACAATACCGTTATGGTCCATATTCGAAAGCTACGCGAAAAAATTGAACAAGATCCAAGTAAACCAGAATACATAAAAACTGTTCGCGGACTTGGCTATAAGTTCGTTACAAAGTAGGTTAAAGATATGAATTTTAATAAGCGACTTATAATCCAGTTTATCTTACAACACGTTTTTGTCTTAGTTACGTTACTTATCGCAGTAGTTGCTTCTTTTTCTTATTTAATTTTTCTTCTTAATAGTACTTTATATGAACCTAATATTTCTGATTATGATACCTTTACAATCTCCCAATATATTTCTTCTGAAGACGATAACATTACTTTAAAATCTGAGGTAAAAGATTTAATAACAGAAAAGAGTGATTGGCTTCAAATTGTAGATGAAGATGGAAAGGTTCTTTACAGCTTTAATACACCTAACGATGTTCCGACCTCTTACACAAAGACATCCTTGCTTACATATTTACAGAATGGTAGCAACAATCTTTATAAATTTAACTATTGGGAAATTAAATTAGAAAAGAAAACAGCGCTCGTTATTTACGGTGCCAAACTAAAAAGTAATACATTACTAAAAACGATACAACAAGGACATCCTTCTTTATCATTAAAGGAATTTGCTTTAACTGAACAAGAAAAACAATTACTTTCTAAAGAAAAAGCAACACTGCAAATATTTAATAACAGTGGCGAAGAAGTTTTTTCCTATCCAACTGGGAAGAAAAAAACATTTTCGGCTATACAAACGGCTCTTAATGAAAAAGAACCGTGGAATTATAAAGAAAATATATCTAGTTTTTACGATTCAAATAGCGGTCACCTCGTCGTTGTATCCGCTCCTAACGCTCATTATTATCCAGATGATGAATTAGATGATATATTTACTAAGAAACTTCTAATCGGATGCAGTTTAATCCTCCTTATTGTGTTTGTTTATTTAGTCATTCTTTCAATTTGGTATGGAAATAAGTTTGGAAAGCCTTTATTACACACGATGCGCTGGCTTAAAAACATAGCCGGAGGAAAATATGAAGAACCTGTTAGTAAAAAAGGCAAACCTGTTCGTTTCCGGCACTCCGGTAAAGAAAAATGGTCGTTCCGCATATTTAAAGATGTTACAAACTCACTAGAGCACCTTTCTATTACTTTGGAAAAGAACGATGCAATGAGAAAAGTACTGCAACAAACACGTGAAGAGTGGATTACCGGCCTGACCCATGATTTAAAAACACCGCTTAGCTCTATATACGGCTATGCATTATTACTGGAATCGAAGCAATATAATTGGACTGATCAAGACATTCAGCAATTTGGCCATGTAATGAAAGAGAAATCTATATATATGACTACATTAATTGACGACTTAAGCTTAACATATCAATTAAAAAATAATACTCTTCCTGCGCAAAACGTAAACGTTGAAATTAATCAGTTCGTCCAAAAAGTATTATTACAATTTATTAATAACCCGACACTTCAAAATCAAAATATTGAATTTGTACCAAGTTCAAACAAAATTCAATATTTCATTGAAGAAAAATGGTTCCAGCGTATTATCGAAAACTTACTCGCAAACGCTGTAAAACATAATAATGAAACGACAAATGTAATCGTAAAACTTTCACAAAACGCTACTTCATTTACACTCTCTATTTCAGATGATGGCAAAGGAATGGATGAAAAAACGAAGGGCCTTTTATTTGAACGATATTACCGAGGAACAAATACAGAAGAAAGTAACATCGGAACTGGGCTTGGTCTCGCCATTACAAAGCAGCTCGTTCATGCTCATAACGGAACAATTTCTATTGATAGCGAACTTGGGAAAGGAACGACGATTATTCTTGTGTTTCCTTTGTAAACGTCAAATTTAATAAGCAAGGTTGTATTAGTAAATGAAATTATATTAACAAAAACTCGCGTTATATCGACGTTAATTAAATTAAATTATATCGATCACAACTTGCATTATATCGACTTAACTACAAAATACGACAATACTGGCAAGCTATTAATAAGCAAGACCGTCCCAACATACCTTTTGGGACGGTCTCTTTTTCTATTTCTTCTTCACCGGTATCCAAAGCTCAACTTGAGCGAACTCACTCTTATCTTCGTGGCAACGCTCATCATATAGTTCGAACTCTGTAACGCCGCAATGTTCATATCCTGAATGCGGGAACCATTCGGAGAATACTGCATTCCACGTTTGGTGAATGGACGATACCATTTCTTCATGAGGAACTTTCGGAGTTGTAAATACAGCATATGTCGCTGCAGGGAAAGTACGCTTTGCAACTTCATTTGGTACATTTTCAAAGTCTGTAACTTCCATTCCTATTATATAAGTGAAGTCCCCTGTTTCTAAATTAAAATCTGTACATAATCCTAGCTCTACCCATTGGCTCGTATCTTTACGATTCGGAATCGTTGTTCCAAGATCTTTTTGTAAATATTCTTGCCAAAATACTGGAATGTCTTGATGGTTTTTCCCTTCTTTACTTGTCGTCTTCAGTTCATAACCCGCCACTAAAAATTCTGGTTTATTTACAATACGGTATTCCATTTGTATGCCTCCTAAATACGGATTTAATTTTCTTTGTTTTACATTCACACTGTAATACATCGGTGTTTCGATTTCTTGTTTTCGATATTCACTCGGTGTCATTTGAAATAATTTTTTAAAGGCTCTCGTGAACGTTTCGTGAGATTGAAAGCCATGCTCAAATGCGATATCAATAACTTTTTCATCCGTATGAGAAAGTTGATAAGCTGCCCGGGCTAACCTCCTCTTTCGAACATACTCCATTACTGTATCGCCTACTAATGCCTGAAATACACGATGAAAATGCGACTCAGAAAAACCTGCAATACGCGCTAAATTACGCAATGTTTGTTTTTCCATTACATCTTCTTCAATATAATCAATGGACCTCTGAATTTGTGTTTCATAGCTTTCCATCTCTGTTCACCCGCCTTATATGTATTATGATAAAAGAGAACGCAATCAGATTCTTGACGTTTTTTACTTTAATTCCATAAAACATTGTAACTTTTTTATATGTATTTCGTTGTTATGTATGAAGGGAGGGAAACGTAGTGAAACGTAAACAATCATTAGAAGACATTTATTCAGAGCATATGCATGATTTATTTCGCTATCTTCTCTCCCTAACCGGAGATTCTCACTGTGCTGAAGATCTCATGCAGGAAACATTTTATCGCATGCTCGTCCATATTGACTATTACAAAGGCGAAGAAATTAGGCCGTGGTTATTTACAATCGCCTACAACGCCTTTATTGATTGGTATCGAAAAGAGAAAAAATATAAAACAACAAAAGTGGAAGAATTCCATTTACCAAATGTGCCAAGTACAGAGCATACTTATTTCGTGAAACATGAGATTACTAGTTGGTTACAAAGCTTATCCTCTCTTCCGCTCGAAAGACGAAATGTCCTGCTACTACGAGATTACTACGGATTCTCCTATAAGGAAATAGCAGAAATGACCAGTCTCTCATTAACGAAAGTAAAAATTGAATTACACCGCGGACGGAAAGAAGCGAAAATGATAAAGGAGTGATACAGATGGTTTGTGCAGCGTTTAAAAAACTATGGAAAAAATATGAAAAAGGAGCACTCACACGTGATGAACAAGAAGAGTTAGAAAATCATATAGAAACTTGTGAAGAATGTGAAGCACATTTGGATGAATTGCTTGCGAAGAATGAGCCAGTTAAGAAAAAATTACCACCAAAAGACCTGAAAATCCCTTTTTGGAAGATTAAGTGGAAACATCGTTTACAGATGTTTGGTTTTATGCTAGCAATTTGTATCGTTATATATATAATCGGCGGGGGATTATCTGCCTTTTATTTTCAAGCTAATAATGATAAAAGACTCAAAGAAATAAGAGATGTTCCCTCTCTTGCACTTGAGGCGACAATCCCAAATAGCCGCGTTATGGGCGGCGGAACAAGTGTAGAAGCTTTTTTCCGTACGAACAGCCAATTTGATTTAGTGAAAACTGTCGGTAAAAAAGAAATGCCACTCGGTACAATAGGAACAAAAAGCTTCTTATCATCTGTCGATATCACGAAACAAGCTTGGATGAATCCATTCTATCAACCAAACCTCTTCTTTGTTCACCCAAAAATCACGCAAGGTGATTATTTAAAAGAAGCATCTAAAAAAGTGTGGGATACACTTGCAAAAGTACATGAAGGAACCGTTGCAGAAGTAGCAATTTCTTTTGACAAAGCTTACACTTTAAAAGAATTAGAACCACTTTTATATAGCATATTTGAAGCACAAGAAATCCCTCCAACTCCTGTATGGTACGCTTTAGATACAGGACAAGAAAGAATAAATGAAGAAGATTTCATCCTATCTGGGAGCGACTTTATAGGATTCCCAGAACATATAAGATTCCTTGATGATGAAACAAAAAATCTGAAAACACAAGAGGATAAAGTAATCGAAATGATGCGTATCCTTTCTACACATAAAAAAACGGTAAGCAAAATAGCTGCGCTTCCTGAAAAAGAACTAAAATTAGATAAATGTTATCAGTATGTAAAAGATAACGGCGTAAAAGTATACGGCATTGTCATTACTGGACCGTCAAAAGAGTTATTAAAATTACAAAACTCACCGCACGTACGTTATGCGACTCTTGGAGATATTGAGGTTTGGAATTGGTTTGATTGATAATGAGAAAAAGGTAGAGCATCCAATAGGGATGCTCTACCTTTTTAATCCGAAATCACTTTCACATACATCCCTCTCACCGCTTTTTCATATGCGGTATCACTCAACTGTCTTATTTGTTCTGACACGACAGACGATGAAACAACTTCACCTTCACGAAGTAACGGCGGGTCAATGAGACGTACTTTATTTTTCTGGTGTAAATCATACTCGTTTCTATCTTCTTTTACTTTTACATTTGGATGAACTTTGCTTAATAAAGTATGTACTTCCTGATTGTTACATTGCTGCAATTTCACTATAAGCTTATCATCTTCAAGAAGGAAATCATCTGCATGAATAACCTTTTTATGAAGAGCCAACTTTAACGTTTTCGCTAACATATCATTTCCGTATATATTCATTGGCTTCATCAAGAAATCGATTACTTCTTTGTAATACGTTTCTGTGAACCATTCTGCTACTTCAATATTTTGAAGAACCATTTTCCCATCTACTTCGATGACATCCGCTAAAAAACTTTGCACTTCTTCGAAAGAAATATATCCGTATGTATACATATCTCGTAACGTATAATCCACTCTGTCTGCACATAATTCTGGTGCGGACCTTTCCAGTAAAGTCCACTTCGAATCATCTAGTAAAATATCTTCGTAGTTATAGCCGTACTTCGCAAGAATCGCTGGAATTTCTGAGTTTTTCACAACAGAGCTAAATATCTCTTCATGATAACTTTCATTTTCGTTATCAAAAACGTAATCAATTACATGAGAAAAAGCAGTATGCGATACGTCATGCAGTAAACCTGCAATTTGTTCTTCCACTGAACCACCTAGTTTTTTAATTAACAACATAACACCAACTGAATGATCAAAGCGCGTTACATTCCAGTTCTCGTTCATTAAGTAACTTGCGCCGGCTTGATGAATCCCCTTCAGTCTTTGCACAGGCTTACTTAAAATTAATTCTTCTACTACTTGATCCACTTCAAATTCTGCGTATAGTACGTCTGATATAACCACTTATAATCCCCCTTTATTTCAAGCAGAGTCTTCTAATCGTACCTCTTTTATATAGTTAACACCAACAGAAATATTTATTTTTATCAAAAAAATAGAGAGCCATCAGCTCTCTATTCATAACCCTATTCAAATGTAACCTCCACCTGCACAATCTCTGACCTACTTCCAAGTCTAAGTGGTGGTCCCCAAAATCCGAATCCAGAAGAAACGATAGCATGAAATGCACCTTTTTGTACGTATCCCCAGTCCAGTTCATACATTCTTCTCGTCACAATATGATTTGGTGCCATTTGTCCACGGTGCGTGTGACCGGATAATAATAAGTCTACACCAACCGCCGCTGCTTGCTTCAATTCAAACGGCTGGTGATCCATTGCGATAACTGGCATCGATTTATCCACTGTACTCATAAGTTTCTCAAAGCTTTGGCGATCTCGCTCTGTTTTATCTCTTCTTCCAACGAGATAAAACTGATCTTCAATTGTGATCACTTCATCTAAAAGAATACGAATATCAATCTTATCCATCTCTTGTAAAAATTCAGGAATCGCTCTGCCGTAATATTCATGGTTTCCTAACACGCCGTATACGCCTAATGGAGCTTTCATTTGTTTCATAATAGGCCCCATGTTTTTTTGAATGAATACTCCTGGATGATCATCTATAATATCACCTGGTAGTAAAATAATATCAGGCTCCATTTCATTCACATGGCGGACAAGTCTTTTCAAATGCGAAACACCAGACAGTTTACCGAAATGCATATCTGAAGCCATCGCGATGCGTAAACTTTTACGCCCTTCTACCTGTTTCGGTATGTGCACCTCATATTTCCTTACTACCGGGCTATACGCATTAAATACGCCATACGTAAAAATAAAGATAAACGCAAGTAACACGGCCGTTCCCGTCCAAATAATTGCCGCTTCTTTCTCCACTGAAAACTGTAAAAAGAAGACCGTAATATCAGCTAATGGCAACAGCATAAGCGCGTATTGTATAACTGCGAACCAAACGGAACCAATCGTTCGTAGAAATGGCAGAAACTTAAACACTTGCACGAGAATGTACGCATATGAAATAAATCCGACTACGAAAGCGTAATAGCCCCAAGACTCCCAGCCAAATACTGTACTAAGCCAAACCCAGCCGTTCCAGCCAATGTAAAACATGAGTAGTGTGTATATAATTAATATGGTAAATATATTGAGATAACGAAGATTCTTCACAGCTAGCCTCCTTATTGATTTCTTCTATTATAACTTGTTATGCACTTATAACGTAAATATTAAGCACATTGTTCATCATAGTAAAAACCTCTAATTGTTAGATTTGCATCTAACAATTAGAGGTGCAATTTATATCAACGTTTTTACAGATTTTCTTTATAGAAACTTGTTAATTTTTCAACTGCCATTTTTACTGGTTCTGGTCGGTCATAAGCCACAGTCCATCGCACCTTACTCGTGAGCCAACTTTTTTATAACATATAATCTCTCTTATGTATTATTAAAATCCTTATTTTTATGAGAGTAATGTTCCTTATCTGTAAAGCTAACAAATTCTATCCCCTCACAGAAACTAATATCACCATCTACAACATTACTTCCTACAAAAGAAAAATGTTTTAAATGATCTAATGTTTGTATACAACTTATTGTCGGTATATCCCCACAATTGAAAAGGTACAAAACCTCTAAAGACTCTAAATATTAAATAGCAGAAAAGTCTTCGATATTTTTATATGCTTCCCTCTGTTTCATACAACGGATTAATGCCGTCCCCATCATAGAAATAACGTGTTACTTAACCATTTACATTTTTTAATACGACGCTGATTACTTCTTTGTTTTTGACAGATAACTATCTGCTATTCCCTCAACTTCCTGACCTCACAAATACTGTTAATGTTAAGTGACAACCTAGTTATTTCATTGTTATTGGACTAACAGGCTAGTTCGTTACCTTATTTTCAACAATTGAGCTAACTCTTTAAGACGCCTCTTCAAAGAAAGTTATCTATTTATGTTAAAATATTGCGAGTAATATTCTGTTCTTAACGATTTGATCAAGTATTAAACAAAATCATTTACAAACGAAGAAAGGATAATACTAATATAGAAAACATATCCAATGTACATAAAGACGAATCAATAAAATCCTTACAGTCAACAATCCGTAAACTCGAGAGTGCCTTGTCACAAATGACTCTGAAAGGCTCAAATACTACGTTAGTAAAGAAACGCCTCAAGGCAGTTTGCATCGGTTTAGCAATGCTAGAAAGTGCTTGGAATCAAAGCCCCCATCATTACATCCAGGAAGATTTAGCAGAAGCTCGCACTGTTCTAACTGGTTTGCTTCCATCAATTGAAAAAGTTTACGTTAAGTCAAAGGCTGGTAGTCCTCAAAGAACTCTTTTAGAAAGAAGGATTAAATCGTTGGAACTTGCTATTCAAGCGATTGATAACACTTCTAATGAATAACTTTTCCAACTAAAATAGTAACCGAATAAACAACTATAAAAAGCCTTACTACAAACATGTAGTAAGGCTTTTATTTCGAGCTTAATTATTAGCAAATCAATTGATCGACTTAAACACGTTCCACTCACCTCTTTAATGATAACCATTATCAGTGAGTATTAAAAATAATAAACACCCCATCAAACGATGAATGTTTATTTATTACACAAATATGCTTTACGATCATTTTTAAATAATAAATAGTGCGCTGTATGAACTTTCCTCTCTAAATAATCGATTGAATACGTACCAGATGGGTCTACTAAATCCCCAATTGCACCTGAGAGCTGGTCAATTACTTTCTGCAATGTTTCTAAGTTCTTCTTCTCATTTTCAGCATTCATTTCATCCATAATGTCACAAATAAGATATTGCACTCGCCGCAAACGTAATTCCTTTTGCTCCACGTATATCTCCTCCCTACTAGTCATATTACGGTTTAAATATATGGCATCATAGCTTAACCAATGCTAAAAAATACGAAGGCAACCACCTTCATAAAGGTGATTGCCCCCATTTTTATACTTGTATCGCTTTCTCTCTTAATGCTCTTCGCAGTAATTTACCCGTTGTATTCTTCGGCAGTTCTGCTAAAAACTCGATACTCATCGGCACTTTATATTTCGCTAAATGTAACGTGCAGTAATGCATGAGTTCTTCTTCTGTTACGTTCATTTGCTTCAGAACGACGTAAGCTCGTACTGCTTCCCCTAAGTTTTCATCAGGAACGCCGATTACGACAACTTCAGCTACTGAATCATGAGTATATAATACTTCTTCTACTTCACGAGGGTATACGTTGTAACCGCCAACTAGGACGATATCTTTTTTACGATCGACGATATAGAAGTAACCTTCTTCATCCATTTTCGCTAAGTCACCTGTATATAGCCATCCATCTTTAAGTGTCGCTGCGGTATCTTCTGGCGCATTATAGTAACCCTTCATAACGTTAGGTCCGCGAACAATTAATTCCCCAACTGCACCAACAGGTACTTCTTCCCCAAGCTCATTCACAATTTTATTTTCTACATGCCAAATATTTGTGCCAATTGATCCTGGTTTACGGGGACGGTCTAACGGATTGAAACAAGTAACTGGTGATGCTTCTGATAAACCGTATCCTTCTGAAACAATTACGTCAAAACGTTTTTCAAAGTTTTTCAGAAGCGCAACAGGCATTGACGCACCACCTGAAATACAAAGGCGAAGTGTCTTCACGTCTTCTGCACTCGCTTCTTCAAATAAATATAAATAATTGTACATCGTCGGTACACCAGCAAAAATCGTTGGCTCATACGTGCGACAAATACGGAATACTTCTTTTGGACTAAATTTCGGTAACATTAAAATTGTCGCCCCGTTCACAATTGGCGCATTTACCGCAACTGTTAAACAGAACACGTGGAACATCGGCAGTGCTGCAACGACGCGATCATCAGCCGTATATCGTAAATACGACGCCACATCGCTCGCGTTACTATATAAATTTTTATGTGTTAGCATAGCGCCTTTCGGTTTTCCAGTTGTACCTGAAGTGTATAGGATAACAGCTACATCTTCTTCATCTAGTTCAGGACCTTCGTAAGTTGTATCTCCAGTTCCTATAAAACTAGTAAACGTTTTCATTTTTTCGGTTTCTGTATGGTTAAAATCTGATGAGGTTTCGCATATGATGATATTTTCTAATGAAGGAAGTCTTGTTGTAAGAGATTGTATAACAGGTAGAAGGACGTCGAGTACGATGATTGTTTTTACATCTCCATTTTGTAAAATGTAATGTATTTCGTCTGCTGTATAAATTGGATTAACTGGAATGACAGTTGCTCCCGCTTTCATTGTTCCGTATAAACCGACCAAAAAATGTGGTGAATTTCCAACAACTAATGCGACATTGTCCCCTTTTCCAATGCCCATTTTTGCTAAATTGCTAGAAAACCTCGTGACCATTTTGTTTAATTGGTCATACGAGACCGACTGATCCATAAAAACATAAGCCGGTTTATCCCCCTTCTTTTTTGCCGTTTCAGCCAAAGATTGAACGAGATTCACACAAACCCCACCTTTATAAAATTTAGAATATTTAAAAATTCTAAATTAATTATATTAAAAGAAAATTAAAGTGGCAAGTGATATTCTATTAACTGCATATACACAGATCACCTCCTCTCGATTCACTTTGGAAGGATAAGGGAATTTTGTTTACCCGTAAATTATGAAACTAGGCCCAAAATCATTTTAGATAATATGCACTCATCTTTTCTCTAAGTTTATCAAGGTCTTCTTTATTTAAGCTCGTATACTCTCCATACAAATTGAGAGCGTCCGCCCCATCTTCACGAAAATAAAGTGAAATTATATCGAACATAACTCTACATATATCGACGCAAATTGAATTTTATCGAACATAACTCTACATATATCGACGTTTCGACATGGAATATCGACTTAACTACAAAATACAACAACCGTGGCAACCTATTCATAAAAGAAGGCCGTTCCAAAATATCTTTTGGGGCGGCCTCTTCTGTTTAGAAGAATAAATGCAAGAAATCTTCTGTTGTAATATTACCGAAGTAACGTGCGATATCTACGCCTTCTAAAGCTACAGTGAATGCATCTTTATCAAATTGTACGCCAGTTAAACGTTCTTCAATGTCATGAACATCTAGTGAGCCGAAGAAATCGCCGTAAATTTTACATTCTGTTACTGTTCCTTTTTTCACTTCAAGACGAACGTCAACTTGTCCAACTGGGAAACGGTGTGAATGTTGTAAGTTGAACTTCGGAGATTTTCCGTAGTTCCAGTCCCAATTGCGGTAGCGTTCTTCAGAAAGTTTATGGATTTCTTTCCAATCATCTTCTGTTAATTCGTATGTTGGAATTTCTGTTTCACCTTCGAAGATCGTTTCTAGAAGAAGTTGTCTAAACTCTTCTGTCGTCATTTTTTCGTTTAGAAATTCTGTAATGTTCGCAACGCGGCTACGGATTGATTTAATTCCTTTTGATTGAATCTTATCCATTTTTACTTTTAGTGCTGATACGACGTGATCGATTTCAGAGTCAAATAGTAACGTACCGTGACTAAACATACGACCTTTCGTTGAGAACTGTGCGTTACCTGAAATTTTTCTACCTTCAGCTAAAATATCGTTACGACCACTTAGCTCTGCATTTACGCCTAATTTACCAAGCGCTTTCGTTACAGGCTCTGTGAATTTTTTGAAGTTACTGAAACTGTCTCCATCATCTTTCGTAATAAAGCTGAAGTTTAAGTTTCCTAAATCGTGATATACTGCGCCTCCGCCTGATAGACGACGAACAACATGAATACCTTTTTCTTTTACGTAATCTGCATTAATTTCTTCTACTGTGTTTTGGTTTTTACCAATGATAATGGAAGGCTCGTTAATGTAGAACAGTAAATATGTTTCGTTAATATCTAAATTCTTCACACAGTATTCTTCAATTGCTAAGTTTATTCTAGGATCTGTAATCCCTTTATTATCAATAAATAACATCGTATCACCTCATGAGTTCCATACGTAGCCACTATGCGCTAGCGTAATATGGCCACTGAAAATTTGTTTTGCTTCTGTTACTAAATCAGATGGGTTGCCTGTATGCGGTAAGTGCGTTAATAACAGTTCTTTTACATTCGCAGTTTTCGCAATACTTGCTACTTCTGTACTATTCATATGCCCTGCTTTTGCAGCCTCTTGATGTGCATACATATTACACTCACAAATGAAAAGATCAGCATCTTTCGTGAATGGAATAAATTCAGGAATATAACTTGAATCAGCGCTGTATACTATGGCATCATCGCCAGCTGTAATACGCATCGCAAAGCATGTAACAGGATGAACAGTTTTTAAAAATGAAATGGAAAACGGTCCAACTTGAAGTGTTTCTTCTGGATTGTACGCGATTCCTTTCGTGTGTGGTTCATGCGTTAAAGAATGGAATCCATTCTCATCAAACGTATGACCGTATATCGGTAACTCCGGTAGTTGTCCTTTTGTTACACTCGTAATTAATCTCGCATATTGCAATACCCCAATGTCTGCAACATGATCATGATGATAGTGCGACAATACAACTGCATCTATATCAGATGGTGTTATATATTTTTGAAGCTGTGCTAGTACACCACTACCACAGTCTACAAGTAAACGAAAACCATCGTGTTCAAACAAATACCCCGACGTTGCTTCTCCCGCTTCTGGAAAGCCACCCCAAAAGCCGACAACAGTCATTTTCATATGTATCCTTCCTTTCTAAAACCGAGTAGCAATGCAGTTTTTACTTACATCCTACATTGTTAACTATAATCCATTTCCTAAACTTTTTCATTAATTTTCAATTTTGTTATAAAACAGTTGTTGACTTTTGTTTTTTGTACTAATACAATGATAGTAAGAAATGGAAATGGAGGGATTGACATGGTCGATCAACCAATGGAGTTTTTCAGAAATTTACCGACGAAAACTTGTGCGAATTGCGGGAAAGAAATTGATGAGCAGCACGAAGCATACCATAACAAATGTGATGATTGCGTTCACGAAGAATAGTAGTTTGTGAACATAAAAAAACCTAGCAGACATAGTCTACTAGGCTAATAACATCGTATCCTTCATCGTTGAACCTTTCACCAAGAGCTCCAGTTCAAACTCATACAATTCTTTTTTTCGATAATTTTTCGTATGGATTTTATCCATCATTAAGTCGACAACTTTTCGAGCCATCTCATCGATTGGCTGTTCAATTGTCGTAATACCTGGTTCTGTAATTTGTGATAAAATTTGATTATCAAAACCGATAACAGCGAGATCATCTGGGATACTCCAGTCATGGCGTTTCGCCTCTGAAATAATTCCAGCTGCTACCTCGTCGCCTCCTGCCAAAATCGCGGTAGGATTTTTTTTGTCCTTTAATACCTCATGGAATATTCTCTTGCCATCATCCCAAGAGAAAGCGTTTTCAAGAAAATCGATCGCTTCCACTTCTCTACTCTTTTCAGTAATAGCACGCAAAAAGCCCATTTTTCGCTGTTGGCTAACAACTTTGGTTTCGTTACCACGGCAAAAAATAAGATTACGATATCCTTGTTCTAACACATGCTTGGCAGCTATGTATGCCCCTTGCGCATGATCAAACTTCACTGTTGGAACATTTGCTTCCTCAATATATTCATTACATAACACGATTGGACCGTGTTGTAAGTATGGCTCTACATCTTCCCACGGATTTTCTAATGAACATAGAATAATGCCATCTACTTGTTTCGTAGATAATAGTTGTAAATACTCCATCTCTTTTTCCGGTAAATATCTTGTTTGACAAATAATCAGTTTATATTTATGTTCAGAAGCAGCAATCTCGATTGCTTCAATAAATCGACTGAAGAAAGGATTTGTAATCCTTGGAACTAGCACCGCAATTGTTTCCGTTTTTTGTTTACGAAGCCTTCTCGCCGCAGAATTAGGAACGAATCCTAAATGCTTCATTGCTAATTGAACCCTTTTTTTCTTCTCATCTGAAACATATGGATGATTATTAATCACCCTAGAAACCGTTGTCCTTGATAACCCCGCTAATTTCGCCACGTCCTCGATAGTCGACACGAAATTCTCCCCCTTTGCATGAAAACGTTTTCTTATCCTGATTATATAGTATATTATTGGAAACTGCAATATAGGTTGTTATGATTTTACTATATTAATATTATACATAGGGGAAAGTCTGTTAATTGGAGGGGAATTTATACTACATTTAGAAGTTTACAGTAGGCATATTTATAAAAATAGAGGGTGACATTTCATGAATCGGACAGATCGTTTATTAGCTATATTAATTGAATTACAAAGGAAGCAAACTGTTACAGCACAAAGCTTAGCCGAAAAATTCGAGACAAGTATAAGAACTATTTATCGAGATATGGATGCACTCAGTGAATCTGGCGTCCCGCTTTTCGCAATGCCTGGCCACGGTTATTCATTAATGGATGGTTATTTCTTACCGCCCATTCAACTTACGCCTGAAGAAGCTGTTACTCTTTTACTAGGCGGTGATTATATCGAGAAAACTTTCACTTCTTCTTTTTCTGTACATGCGCAATCGGCAAAAGAAAAACTGGAGGTTGTCCTTCCTACTGATCAGCAAAAGAAAGTTGAGGGTTTACGAGGAACTTTCCGTTTCCTTTCTCCCCTATTTTCACACAACCAATCTGAACAAGAAAAACTTGAAAACCAACTTATCCTGTTGCAAGAATCTATTCAAAAAGAACAAGCTATCTCTTTTTCTTATCGTAAACCAAGAGAAGCTACAAAAATAAAGCGGACCGTCCATCCTTACGGTTTAGTCAATATTTCTGGAATTTGGTATATCGTTGCTCATTGTTTGCTTCGAAAACAAATACGCAATTTCCGCTTAGATCGAATGGATACATTACAGCAAGAGCAAGAATTCTTTACAAAACCGAAAGACTTTTCCTTACAAAACTATAAACCTGAAAGCAATCGTACTGTTACAATTCATTTATTATTCCCAGTCCATATGGCACATAAAATTATTGAATCCCGCTACTTTTTTATAAATTCATACGAACAAAAAGACAATGGTTTTCATGTCTTTTTGAAATCAAGAAACATAGACGAAGTATTTCAATGGGTATTGAGCTGGGGGAGCCAAGTGCAAGTACTTGAGCCAAACGTTCTTTCTGAAAAAATCCGCGATGAAGCAAAAAAAATGTTAAAAGTTTAATTTTTTCATTTCACTACTGACATAATGCTGTCAGTAGCCCTCCTTTATTGTAGGTATTAACAAATACATTTTCATAAAAAGGAGTTAGCAATATGAAGAGATTTGAGGAGTTAGCAACGTATTACATAGAGGAATTAGAAAAGTACTCTATAGAACAATTTAGGATGAAGCCTTCTAGTGAAGAATGGTCCCTCGGTCAAATGTATAATCATTTAATTGCCTCTACATATATGCAGTTAGATGCAATCGCGAAATGTAGAACTGAAGCGCCCTCTGTAACTAACAAAAAAACGGATATGGGTGAAAAAGTATATAAACTTGGTGCTTTCCCAGATATACAAATCAAAGTACCAAATCATCCTGGATATACCCCCGAAAACCCAGCTAACAAAGAAGACGTGCAGAAACAGTTTCTAGCATTAATTACAATTGTAAAAAATACCGAAGCAACAATCACTTCTATTTCAAGTGATTGTAAAGTCGAACACCCTGGGCTTGGGTACTTAAATGCGGCAGAATGGTTCCAGCTTATTTCTATGCATTTTGCACATCATCTTCGTCAGAAGGATCGACTGGAACTTAAGATTTGCTGAATATAAACATTTCCACTAAAAAAAGACTGCCAATATTGGCAGTCTTTTCACTAAAATGTTCACTGGCTATATGATTACGCATAAAGTCCCGTATCCAGGCTCGTTACTTGCTACTAATGGCAGACTCCTCTATTTTAATCAATATAAAATCCCATCAATACATCGTCTCCATATGATCCATCTTCATATTTAATTTGCTTTCGTTGTCTTCCTTCTTCTACAAAGCCAATACGTTTATACACTTTAATTGCTCTATCATTAATAGAGACTACGCCTAAACAAATTTTCTCTAAACCTTTCTGCCCTTTAGCCCAACTAATAAGAAATTCAATTAGCTTCGTACCAATGCCTTGATTACAGTACGCCTCTCTAATCCCCATTCCCATTGTACCTGCATGTTGTAAACGTTCTAGTTCATATCGATTGAAAAGTAAAAAGCCAACTACCTCACCACCTACTTCATAAACTATGTAAAGATTACCTTTTTCATTGCTTTTCCGTATCTTTTCTCTTTCTGCATCAACATCATTTGGTAATTTATTTGGAGATACTATAAAAAACTTTGTAGTAGTCTCCGATAATATAATTTCTTTTCTAATATCCATAATGGATTCCGCATCAACCTCGTTTGCTAATCGTATCACTGAATCACCTCGTACCTTTTCTTAAAAAATAATACTGGAGCCATTAAACCCAAACTCTCAATATGCAACATTACATATTGAGAATCTTTTCACTTTTGATACAATATTTATACATCTAAATAAAAGGAATGTATACAATGAATCCAATTTTAACAGCTGCAAAACAACTATTACATAATGAAGAAAAAATTTTATCTACTTTAAAATGTTCACTTACTGACTATATGAATACGCATAAAGTCCCATACCCAGGCATGCTACTTGCTACTAATAAAAGACTTCTCTTTTTTAGCCAATATAAAAATACATTCATTGCCGAATTTGAGTATAAAAAAATTTTATCTATAGAAACAAAGCGAAGAATCTTTGACAAAAAAATAATATTTTATTATGAAGATGAATATATAACGGTGGGATATATTACAAGCTCAAATATTGAAGAGTTCATAGACTTACTACAAAGAAACTGCACAACTAGCACAGACTCATAATCAGTGGGGATCCCCCGCTGATTCATTATTTTAACTCCTCCCACTTCGTCCAAACTTCTCGCCCATTTATATGGTACATATTATCCTCTCTATCCATAAACCCATGTACAATAAATTCGCGTCTAATTGTACAAAAATCCTCATGATATTGTTTAATGAATGTATTAATTTCTTTTTCCGTATACTGATTCTCTGCATTTAACTTGCTAACTAAATGCTCTAACAATACTAGTTTTTTCTTCTTTTGACCTGAAATCCATTTTAAGCGGTCTTCTTTATCGAAAAAGTTACGGATGGTCGTATCTCTAAATTTCATTTCACTTTCGGTCATTTTGTTACCCTCCAGCAGTTTTTATATACTACAACTTTATTGTTTGTCCTTAGCATTTTTCTTCATTCTTCCACTTACAACATCAATAACGTAATATCCACTAATTAACACATAGTAGAATGTAAGCATTCCAAATATATCTTTCATACTTGTGTATTCTTTTTTATCAAACAAGATAGGTGAAAGGGCGTAAACAAGAAAGATTATTAGCGGATTTACAATAAAATAATAAGTAAGTTTTCCTTTCATCATATCAACTCCTCTACTCTATGTTTCTCTGTAAATTGTTGTAATTCCTGTTCTTTCATTTAGACTGCACATGCGATATGGTGAAATTAAGGAGAAGGATGCCTGGAGATAACATTCCACTCTAAAATTGATAATTTTTTCTTATCTATTTTAATCTACTTTCGAATTTCTTTTTCTGTTCCTATCCCATGTTTAACTATGAAAATCCTTATTTTCATTATCAGCTCTAGGTATTCTGAATATTAAGTCAAATGATGTTACACTAAAATATAAGTATTTTGATAGATACTTTTCACACATATCTCAGCTGTATCCAAAAAAACTTTTCTTACATCAGGAGCTACTACCAAACAAAAAAAACAGACTGTTATGTTCCTATAACAGTCTGTTTTAATAATCAATTTGTTTTAATTATATCTTCTTTTATTCATCACTAACATCAGTAATCCAAATACAATCAAAGCTCCACCTAAAAATGGTTCATATGCTTTATGACCACCAGTCTGTGGTAACTGTTTTCCAGCACCTTCTGATTTTTCGGGTGTTTGTCTTTCCTCTTTTGCGTTCTCTGAAGGTTTTACTTCTTCTTTTACCTCAGGGTTTTCTTCTTTCGGGTTTTCTTCTTTCGGGTTTTCTTCTTTCGGGTTTTCTGAAGGTTTTACCTCTTCTTTTACCTCAGGGTTTTCTTCTTTTGGATTCTCTGAAGGTTTTATCTCTTCTTTCACCTCAGGGTTTTCTTCTTTCGGGTTTGCTAAATGATTTTCTTCTTCTTTTATCTCTGGCTTTTCTTCTTTCGGAGTCTCTAAATGATTTTCTTCTTTTATCTCTGGTTTTTCTGGTTTCGGTTGTTCTTCTAACTCTTCTGTTGTTTCCCAATTCTCTTCTAGAGTTTCTTCTTTACCTTCGCCTTCTACTTTCGGCTTTTCTTCTTTCGGAGTCTCTAAATGATTTTCCTCTTCTGTTATCTCTGGTTTTTCTGGCTTCGGTTGTTCTTCTAATTCTTCTGTTGTTTCCCAATTCTCTTCTAGAGTTTCTTCTTTACCTTCGCCTTCCACTTTTGGCTTTTCTTCTTTCGGAGTCTCTAAATGATTTTCCTCTTCTGTTATCTCTGGTTTTTCTGGTTTCGGCTGGTCTTCTAACTCTTCTGTTGTTTCCCAATTCTCTTCTAGAGTTTCTTCTTTACCGTCGTGTATCTTCACATTTGTAATATCATATCCATTAACTTTCGATTGATATCCCGATACTGGTTGTTCTTTCACTTCATACTTATAAGCTTTTCCTTCAGAATCAAAAACTCGTAAGTTTTCAAACTCATATTTCCAATCACTTGTTTCCGTTACTTCTTTCGTTTCAATTACTTTACCATTTTGTATTAAATCTACTTTAATCGCTTTTGGACGATCATTTACTTTGTCGCCTTTCCACGTTTTCGTTCCTGCAATAGATGTAGTTGCATTTAAATCCCCTTCAGCGCCACCTTCAGCTGTAATATTTTCAACTTGGGCAACTTGTGAATCAGAGACTGGTTCATTATCTGCTACCTGATATTCAATCGCATACTTATTTTCCAGTTTCTTAATTTTCTTTCCAGCTTCTGTTATATCAGCTTTGTAAGAAATCGAAAACCTAGTACCATTAGCTTTGTCTTTATTGAAAATAGCTGTAAAAGTCATATCATTCACAAACTCTATTGTTCCATATCCTTGACTCTCAAAATCTTTTAATGAAAGTGACTTTTGGCCTGCTGCATTATCGACACTGATAGAAAAGCTATCTTTATTAAACTTTTGGCCTTCTTGCAGACTATCAGATAACTTAATGTCTGTATTTAAAACTTCTTTGTTATAATTGACCATTAAAAACCAACGAACCTCATCAGTGTTATCTGGTTGAATATCCCCGGCTTTGTAAGAAAACGGTCCTTTATGATTTTCTCCACTACCTCCACCACTGCTTGGTCCAGTAATCGTTACTTTTTGCATTTCTAGATTTGTTCCTAGGTTAGTTTGAATTTCTTTCTTTTGATCTGTTTCCACATTTGTAGCTTGAACATTTATAGTAAAGAATCCTCTAATATTATTACGCGTACTTACTTTTTCATTAAATATACATTTTGCAACGCCTGCTGATACTTCACAAACACCATAATCATCTAATGGTATTTTCCCATTAAACCCTTTAAGTTCTGGCGGTAATGTTAATGTCAATACATCTCCAGGCTGTAGCTTATAACCATCTTTTTCACTAAAATTGACATTGATTTTAGTTCTTTCTCCATAATATAAATCTGTTTTTTCAATGTTAAAACTATCCACAAATCCCATTGCATTTAACTCTTGTGCTTTTGCAATTGTTGGCACTAAACTTTGAGCTATAACAACCACAAAAATTAAAAAAGTTGAAATCCATTTTTTTGAATTGATATTCATATTTCCTCCTATTATCATTAAATAATTATTGCTCCTTGCTACAACAATCGAACGAACTTACACTCCGCCCTTAAAAATATCGCAACAAAAAGTTTTTATATAAGCTCCTTTTAAAAATATTAAAAAAAGTTTTTCTTTTTCTTATCCTTTAATGAATAGCATTCTAAACTAGTAATTAAACACATTAAGTGAATTGATTCTATACAATTGTATAGACAACTTACTCTCCAAAGTGATAACACCTCTCTAATTAATTAGAGAGGTGTTATCAACGTATTTCTAGCTATTCAAACATAAAAGAAACGATAAAAACTAGTTGTTTGACTCCATTACAATATTATTCATTTATAAGAATCAAAAACGGACCGAACCGTTCGGTCCGTTTTTGATTCTACCATTTGTTCTACACTATTACAATATTATTCATTAAAATACCTTTGAATATTTTAATGCAATCTCTATTTCACCAAAATAATTCTCACTATACAATATTCACTGACTTGTAGGATAGTAATACTTTTCATAAAAAATTGTTATATAGCCTTTTATGTTCCAAAAAGCTCACAGATCAAACGCACTTTCTTCTTTATTATTTAACAATTTTGATTACGATTCCTCAAAAGGTAATTTTATCTTTAAAATCATGTTTTACAAAATAACCCCCAAAAATAATTGTACCATTGTCTATATTTATAACTGGCGTAACTATAACTATTCTACTAAGCTCAGATTAAATGTAATCCAACAACAATTCTTTCGTTTGGATTCCATAATAAATGTTCACCCCTCCGAGAATTTGGCAAACCTCTATCATCTACAATTCATTACAATATCATAATAAAACGAAAATTTCTACATTTTGTATATTTTATCCATATAAATTTACCTAAACAGATTCTCTTTTTCATGAGTAAACATATATAGAACTTAACTAATATATCATAAATTTATTATTCTAAATAACAAAATGAAAATTATAAAATTTCACATATAAAAGCTTCTTTTTTATATTAATAAACCCTTTTATACAGTAGGCATTCCGTTTCCTACTCATTCCCTTAGTACATTTGAATTAACTATGGGCATACATATATTCCCCTTTGTTTCTAAGTACTTTTTTATTAAATTATAAAATAATATGTTTACCATAAATATACACAACTTATTATATATACGAGTAAAAAATACAGAATCAATTATATTTACAAGCTTGTAACTTGCTTTAAATAAATATGTATATAATAATATGTAAGTAACATTTAATTCTTGTAGCATGAGAAAAGCAAAAAACTTATGACTTGCTATACATTTATCATTTTATAGTAAACATATATAACAACAAATAATCTAAAAAAACTAATTTTAAGAATATAAAAAATCCAAAGTGAAAAAAATAATAATTCGAAATCTTAAATTTGAGAGGTACATTGATCATGGTTAAGGTAGATAAGGTAAAAGAAAAAATAATTGAAAAATCTTTATATCTATTTAATACGCAGGGGATTTCCCGTACATCAATTCAGCATATAATGGACGCTACTTCTCTGCCTAAAGGCGCTATTTATCGACGATTTAAAGGTAAAGAAGAAATTGCATTGGCTGCATTTCATAAAAGTGGAGAAATTATATGGAAACATTTTTATGAAGCTATAGAAAGTAAAGAGAAAGTCATCGATAAAATCATTGCTATTTTCCTTGTATACCAAGATGCAGCCAACAACCCTCCAATACCTGGTGGGTGTCCTTTACTTAATGTTGCAATTGAAAGTACAGATGTCTTTCCTGAGTTACATATGGCAGCAGCAAAGGGATATGATAATACAGTAGCACTAATGGAGTCTCTTATTAGAGAAGGAATAGAAAAAAGGGAATTTAATAATGATATAGATGTTCTATCACTTGCTTCTTTTCTTTCTTCTTCTATGCAGGGAGCTATTATGGCTAGTCGAGTATCAAAAAATAATATACACCATCATTATTTTCTAGTACAAATAAGACAACTTCTTAATTCATATTCAATGTAAAAAGAGACACAACATATATGTTATTAAAATTAAGATGGTTCAAGTCGGAGGAAGGCACCTTAGGGTGTCTTTTTTATATAGCGCATAATATATTATTATTATATAGTGATTTATATTAGACAGGAAAATAATATGGATTTCCAATTATACATACCAACCCCCTTTCAAGGGGTGCCTGAAATCGGATTTATTATATTAGGAATTGTAATTTTGTTATGCACTGGACTAGCGCTTTTCTCAGCATGGATTCAAAGTCTAATTCCTAATCAAATCAGACATCTGATTAAAATTTATTTTATGGTCCTAATACTTGTATTTATTACCATAGCAATTAAAAAAACTGGATATATAACAGCTTTATTTTAAAAGTAGTTATGAGTATGTCTTTCTTTATGACGTAGCGTCAAAGAAAGGCAAATTTACAATGCTATGCCGACAATCTTCTCAAAAGGAATTTACTATATTCCTAACCTCAAAAATTATATAAATAATTATTACTTCAAAATCGATACAGTAGGTGAAAAATATGTTTTACGATGAGCAAAAGATTATTGCTGAAGGTTTAAAATCACCATATTACTATAAAAATATTTTATTAGAGGAATATCACGCTTAGTTTGAGCAAATCTTAAAATCTATCCAGCATGACCTAAAATTGTTTCACAAAAATTTAATTTATACAAAGAAAATTTTTGATTTTATTAATTTTAAATTTAAAACTGAAGTTGTATTTCCAGAGCTGCAAAAAGCCGCCGCAAAAGGATATAATAATACTATATTATTAATAGGATCTCTTATTGAAGAAGGAATAGAAAAACAAGAGTTTAAAGAAGATGTAGATGTTTTATCACTCGCGTCTTTTCTTGCATCGTCAATGGAGGGAGCTATTATGGCTAGTCGAGTGTCTAATAATAATGAATACTATCATTATTTTATTGAACAAGTGAAATATCTTCTGACTTCTTATTCTAACTTTACATCTAGTTGTAGTTGAACGCCTATCTCTGACCTAGAGTTAAACGGCTACATTTTTAAAAGTACAAGTTAGAAATACTATATATTCCCATTAACTTAATGATATAAAGTGAAACTTTAATCAGTGGGGGTTTTGTTCATCCCCCACTGATTATTAGCCCTCATCAATCGGGCGTTTACGGGCAGTTAATGCGGGATAAACTACTCCCAAAAGTATAAAACGTTATTCTTTCTAGATAAGATAAATTAGAAAGAATAACGTTTTTTTGTACTTGAGGGTATTATAAAACCTCTTATGTTGATGGTGATGACCACTTTGTTCAAACGGTCACTTCTTATAGTAATAAAAGGATTATCTTAATTTGACAATCCTTTTAATAAATAAAGTTCAAATAATTCTGCGATTTTCTCTTTTTCTAGCGGTTCATGGTTTTTTTCCCAATCAAAAATAAGCGATACGTATAAGCGAAGCATAATAAATGCTGTAATTTCTGGATTACATTTGCTAATTTCACCTTTTTCAATCGCCATTTCTAAATAGGATTGAATAACAGAAACGATTTCCACATCAACTTGTTGCATCACTTCTTGTACTTCTTTCGTTCCCATATCGCGCTCTTCTTGAATTAATTTAATCATGAGCTGATGTTCTTTTCTAAATTCTAAGATGCTATATAATGCTCTATGTACATTTTCAAAAAATGAAATATCTGGACGAATTGCATCTTTTGCAACTTGCCTCATTTCTGTAATTAAATTAGAAATAATTTCGCCAAACAGTTCTTCTTTATTTTTGAAAAAAGTATAAATTGTTCCTTTTCCAACATTCGCTAATTTCGCTACTTGATCCATCGTTGTTGCTTTATAACCGAACGCTGAAAAAGACTTTGTTGCAGCTTCAATAATAGAACGCTTTCGATCTATCGCCACATCTTCACCTCCAAAAATGACCAATCGGTTAATATAGTCAATTAGTACACTTTCGATATTACCACACGCTTACATTCTATACAAGTTCTCTTTTTTAATTATTCCCAGTATAAAAAAATTCCAGTCAAGTTATATAATACTGTCATAGTGTATCAGAAGGAAAGGGAAAAAGAAAAGGTGTTCTTAAGATATACAACTCAAGAACACCTATTTATTATTTCAACATAGAAAGCATAATCTTCTCTAACTCTTCTTTATTTACATTTTTATCGAACACTGCTTCTCCCGGATCATCTAAACTATGATTAATAATGACAATTTGATACGAGCTATTTTTCCCTTTTGCAGGAACAATCATCTTCATACCTTGTAAATTACTATCCGAGTTATGAGTAGCATAGAATATTTGATTTCCTTCTAATTCGTACTGTTCAATGTTTTCTTCTACAACAAACAAAGCATGGAACGGGTCTTTACTTTCTCCAAATACTTGTGATTGATACGTTGTATAGTTTCCTTTTCCGTTTGTATACTCTAATTCAATAATTAACTCAGGTCTTCTCTTAATAAAATAACTTACCCTTTCATCCTTCAGATTGTATCCTTCGATTGTGTAAGTTGGCTTCTTAATTTGAAAATCGACATGTTGCTGAGCTTCCTTTACCGTGTAATTTATGGATTCATGCACTTTGTCATCAAACGGTTTTGATTGATTATAAAGTGCATATAATTTGTCACGATCGGCTTTTGTTAAACGCTCTTCTTCAAAATATGATGTATCGGATTCATAGTTTCCCGTAGCACCTTTTTTCTGTATATTAAGTACTTCTTTATACAATTTTATGTACTGTTCGAACTCATCTTTCGTTAAAGCCTTTTCAGCTAAATATAAATAATCTGTCTTTTTTTCATATACCCTGTTTGAATAGCTGAATTCTTTCCTCGCATTTTCTTCTGTACCAAACAGCATATCTACAGCATTTTGGAAAGCATCCTTTGACTGCTCTACCTTATCCTTTTGTTTTTCTTTCCCTTCCGTTGCACTTGCATTGAATAAAGAAAGGGATGCAATAGCAACTATAACAATAACTCCAAGTAAAGAAAGACGATACGATTTCTTTTGGAACTTTTTAATCATAACGATTCTCCTTTTTAGTGTTCGTTTATTTCTACTTAAATTTGCTAGACTTGGTGCTTGATAGGAATAATGCTCTAAAAGGGTAATAATTGTATGACCATATGCAATTTGCTCCTCTTTATCTATAAAAGTAAGCGCATATGCATCACATGCCAATTCTTGATCTTCTCGCATACAAAAATAGGCGTACCAAAGAACTGGATTGAACCAATTTAATAGGAGTAAACTGTACATAATCCAATTTACAGCTACATCGTTTCTCTTAATATGAGCTAACTCATGATAAAAGACATATTGTAATTGTTTTTCATTTAATACCTGCATATGTTTTTTTGATAGTAATACTTTCGGACGAAAGAAGCTAAAAACAGTTGGACTCGAAATCTTTCCTGCTAGACGTAATGAAACTGCCCTCTTCATTTTCATGGACTGCTTACAGCGATTAAATATTTTAACGACCTGTTCATCCGTAATATCCGGTTGTTTCTTGACGTACGAATATAAACGGCTATTTGTAACAAACGTTATGACTGCTAATACGATTACCCCAGCTAGCCAAACATATAGAGCAAGTTTGTATAAAGAAAATGTAGTATGTTGTTCCGCACTCGTGCTTACTTTCTGTTCACTATTTTTTGCCACCGTTTCAGAATTTGATTTCAATTCCACTGTCTGGTCGCTTTCTATGTTCACCATATTCTCAGTAGACGGCGTATTTTTTTGAATAACTTCCGATACACTAGAACTATAGGAAAGTAATGAATAAATGCTATAAGAGCTATCTGGTGACCATGGTAAAAGAAGTCTTATCATTAATACGATCCACAACATATATTGCCACCGGGGCGTTAACTTATTTCTAAATAGAATTTTTATACATAAAATAAATCCAACTAATATACTAGCCATAAGTGACGTTTCTATCAGCCAATTAAAAAAATGAGGAAGGTATACATTTATAAGCATGTCTATCATTTTTATCTATCCTTCCTCTTGTTCTCCTCTGTCTTCTCATCTAAAATGCGTTTCAGTTCATTAATATCTTCTGAAGACAATTTTTCCTCTTTTAAGAAATTGACAAGTAACGGCTTAAACGCCGCGCCGCAAAAACGCTTTAATAAAGATTTCGTTTCAACTTGTAAATAATTATCTTGTGATACTAACGGATAATATGCGTACATACGCCCTTTATCCTGATGATAAGAAACGGCTTCCTTTTGTACCAACCGATTAATTAATGTACGGATTGTTTTTGGTTTCCAGTCCATTGCACCTTCTAGTTCTTCTATAATTTCATTCGCTGTTTGTGGAGAATTCGACCACAGTACTTTCATAATTTCTAATTCTGCTTCAGATATTTTAGGTAATTGATTTGTCATCGTATGTTTCACTCCTCGGTATTACATTTGTAATCCACTTTAAAGATTACAAATGTAATACTTAATTGTCAACCATATTTTAGAAAATAGATTTTATCCCTGTATAGATAAACCTTACTTACCAACAACAAAATTTCTCTTTTTCAAATAATCAAATGAAAAAACAAGAAAATCTTTACAATTAATAGTAATATAGAAAATAGACGAGTTTATCAAAATAGTGGAGGCTTTTTCAGTCATGATGCGTGCGCTTCGTTTAAATATAAAGCAAGCTTTTTGTAATCGTGTTTCTTTAATTATTATGTTTAGTGGATTAGCTCTTATTTCTATTTATCATTATTATTATGTAATTCGTTATATTGGAGACGGAACGGATGCGTTTGTAACAACAGCTTTTAAATGGATTGGATTTCGGGATAATGAAATGGATGTTTATTTATTATTAATGCCCGTTATTGCCAGTCTCCCCTTTAGTACGAGTTACAACTCGGATAAATCAGATGATTTTAAACCGTTTATTAGTAAAAGGATTTCTTTATTCCCTTATTCAGTTACGAAATATATCGTTACATTTTTTTGCGGAGGAATTCTTTATACGTTTCCATTCATCTTATCGTTATTATTTTGCATTTTAACCATTCCAAACGGAGCACCTGCCTTCGGTACTGGCATAATAAACGACAATGGGATGTTCGCAAACTTATATTACGATTCTCCCATCACTTACATTATTGTATATATCGGCATTAATTTTTTATTTGCAGGTTTAATGGCTCTTTTAGGACTCGCTGCATCTGCATGGTCACAAAAAGACTATATGGCGATTCTATTTCCATTTGCAGTTACCTCCATTCCTTACGTCCTGTTAAATACAATATTCCCTACAATCGGCGGGGCACCTATTCATTTATATGATCCGAAACAACCATTGCAAGGCATGTCACCGTATATTTTAATGATGCAATGTGCTTTCTTCCTCTTCGTTAGCCTATGCATGTACATAAAAGGCGTACAGCGTGATAGAAAAAGGTACAAAAGAAGACTGCAAAGAAGAGATCGGTGTAGAAAAGCGTTTCAAGCATAAAAAACCTAATTTCCACACGTTATCTTGGAAATTAGGTTTTTTTTATTCATTTACGGCGTACCAGCCAATCCCCATAAAATAACGACCGACGCAAAATAAATTGCTTTAATACCTACAACTAAACATAATGAAATAATTGCATATTTACTTAATTCTCTTCTTGCGCCTATTAAAGTGAAGATAACTGCCAAACTAAATGTTATATAGGACGCGGCTGTATTTATTAAGTTATACGTAATGTCCAAATTTTGAGTAAGTCCTGTTATATCGGCAGCAAATTGAAGCAAGACAATACTACTAAAAAACATCGCTAGCTGGTTCATTAATTTTCCATGTATTTGTGCTTGCATCGTTAACCCCCTCACAAAACAGAATATTCAATTAATTTTATCACCATATTACAAAAAAAGGAATTCCCTCTTCATAATTATATAATGAGGCAAAAACAAAAAAGAACGCTTAGTCACCTAAGCGTTCCCTACTTTAAGAAGCCTTCTTCAAATCAATTTGAGCAAGTACTGGGTCGTGATCACTTACACGTCCGTGCTCTGTCATAATGTTTGAGTTTAAGTGTACTGGGTCTACAATTGTGTGCGGTGCGATGTTGTTTGTTACTAAAATATGGTCTAACACTTGTGCATTTCCTTCATGAATGTACGTGTAACGATTCTCTTTCGGCACTGTGTTTAACATGTCTTTTAAAATTGTTCCTTGCAGTGCTTCTAACGGTTTAGAGAATTCAAAGTCATTCATATCACCTAACACAACAACTGGTGCATTCGTATTCTTTTTCTGAATACCTTGTACGAAATGATTTACTTCTTGTGCTAACTGGATTCGTTTTTCTTCACTCTTTAATACGAGCGGTTGTACTTTTCCAAATGGCGTTGCATCTCCTAGTTTTGAGTTTAAGTGGTTTGCAACGACAACAACGTTTTGTCCTTGGAACGTAAATTCCGCTGCTAACGGTTTACGTGTACTTTCAAATAACGGATTTTCGTCTCCGATGCGTACTACATTTTTATCAAGTAACTTCGGTACTGTTGCTAATTTCACGCGTGATGGGTTATAGAAGAAACCGACGCGAATGTTAGCTCCTGGTGCTCCTCCGTCTTGATTGTTGTTTGGAGCAATCTCTACATACTCATACTTCGGACCACGAATTTCTACCACTGCATCAATGATACGTTTTGCGCTTAATGAAGCATCTGTTGTACCGTCATTAATTGATCCATTATTATCTTGCATTTCCTCTACACCGATAATATCTGGCATTTTTAAATTGTATTTAATAGAATACGCTAACGCTTTTACTTTTTCATCTGTTGTTTCTTTCTTATTCGCCGAGAAGTTTTCGATGTTATATGTAGCAACTGTTAATTTATCAAGACGCGGCTGAATATTTGCCCCTACCTGCTTAAATCCACCGTCTACTACAGATGGTAATTCTGTTACTGGCGAAATACGGAACGAACCGTAATCATATCCTACTACCCCTGTTATATCTCCAGTGAAAGTATCGCCTACTTTTGCCACATAATCACGAGGTACTTTTACAGAAAGACGCTCTGGGTTTAATTGATTTTCATCTAAAAGAGGTGTGCCATATTTCGTTACTACTTTATCACCGCCATTTTGTACTGTTACATATAAATTCCCGTTTTTCTGAGGAGCAATAACTTTTGGCGTTGGCATCGTAACGCGCATACCTTCTACACTTTCATAAAAATCGATTGCATCTTCAGTTGGATCAAATAAACCGAATGCATCATTATCAATAATTTGATCAGGGATTTTCACACCGTTTTCCCCTAGTACAATCGGTGCTGGTAAAGGTTGATCTTTTGCGATTACAGCAACGCGGCTCGCCTTAATCTCAGTCGTTGTTAAATCTGTTTCAAACCGTTCTGCATAGCCAGGCCCAACATATTCTTCTACTTCTCCATCAACTTGAATAAGATCTCCTACCGCTACATTCGCATCTTTTTTGTATACGTAAATACCTTCTGATGTAGCTGGGTCATTATCCGGTTTATTATCTTCTATATAAAAACCATTTTTATCAAGCGCTGTTACAACGCCTTCCACATTGTTTACTTTCTTCCCTTTGTAAGGAGAAATATGTGATTTCCCTTGAATATCATGAATACGAACTGGTTCGTTGTTTACGATAATAAATGAAAATGTCGAAACTGCTGAAGAAGTAAGCCCTTCTTTTTCTGCAATTGCTTTAATTACGCTATTTTCATTCACTATGATTTGTCCGTTATAACGAACGCTTTTATTTGTAGGATTAGAGCCATCTAACGTATAGTAGATTGTTGCTCCTTCTGTGTTTGTTGTTAATGTTACCGCTGTTCCTTTCGCAACTTCTCCTCCATTTGGTGACGCTACTACATCGCTAACACGGTTTTGTTCTTCTCCTTGAAACTTATGAGCTGTTACTGATTTTAAGCCAGGGCTACTAAAATATAATTCAAGCGTCCCTGTTAACTGTACTTTCTTCCCGATATTTTCAGGGTGATCTTTTAAGTTTACTGCTGATCTCACATCGCCTTTTGGCAACTGAACAGGCATTATTTTATCTGGATTCGTTTCGTTTGGCGAATCAGCAATTGCCACGTTTGTGTCGTCAAACTTAGCCGGATCCTTCGTGTATTTAGAAGGACTTTGCGTATATCCAACGATATATCCTTCCACTATCCCCTTCGTTTTCCCTTGCTGCTTAAATACTTGAATTGCTTTTTCTACTGACATAGAAGTAGTTTCTTCCGCCTGCGCTAAAGTTCCAGTAAATGAAAGCAATAGCAAGAGTGATAAAAAGACACTTAATAATTTCTTCACAGCCATTTCCTCTCCCTATTTCATATTTTCTCAACATGTCTATCATATCAAATGATTCGTTATATAGAACGTCATTCCGACAAATTTTACAAAAAATTTATTTAATTTACAAGCTTTCAAACTATAATACAAAATAATAATTTTACACCTTCTACGAATGTATTTTATAATATGAAAGAATGAAAAAACAGAAAATATCGAAATTTCATTGACATGTAAAATGGATTCATTTAAATAGGAGTGATTGGATGGAAGTACAAACAGAAACATACCGTGCAGCTATGAATGGAACATTAGAACGTCATTTTTCAGATATGATTGCTGTTATACCAACTAGAATTACAATTGATCAGCTAAAACAACGGCTAGAAACTATCTCTACTAAAGTTGATGAATTAAAAATTGTTTATAGTGATGAGACAAGCCTTATTGTTGAGTTACATATGGATGAAAAAGTCATACCGTATGAACTGCATATTGATGAAACGAATGATCCAGAAGAATATAAAATGTACAATAGACAAGATTCCACAATAGTAGATCGTACTTTTGAAGATGCGGCTTTCGGCACTGAAATTTTCACTCGTACGCTATTTGTAGGCGATGTACTGGACTGCTTTTTCCAGCAGTTACAATTTTTATGGCACCTCGCACCAGATTTGTTATTTGTAATCGATTCAAGTGCAGCAATGAAAGTGATATCTAGAAACTATATTGAATATCACGTTGAAAATGAATTGTTACCTGACATTCCTGACTTATACGTTATTCATTCCATATATGAAGACGATAAAGAAGGCGAGCCTACGCAATATTGGTTTCATACACACGGCCTTTTAAGAGCAGGCGTAACTGAAATAGAATTAATTATTCCAAATCGCATTTCTTCCTACTACGGCATTGGCGATCTTTTTCAAACATTTGCTAATAATGCCGTTGAGAATGGCCAAGTCCCAATGAATGAGCCTATCGTTATCGCACATAGTCAGCAAGGTTCCATACATACAGTAGCTGTTCCGTGGGAAAAAGGTTTATCTTATATCGGACGTAAAACGAGTATGGATCAATTATCTTCAATTGAAGATGAAGAAGTGAAATTACAACCAATAGATGCACAAAACGTATTCCTTGGCGGGATGGATGCCCGAGATGAATACCATCAATCTCCCTCTGTTCTCTTGTTCCAATATAATACTTCAGGAGAATATATAGAAAGCTTTTTCAAAGAACACGAAGAAGCTACAGGGCTCATGTTCTATAAAACAAATAGTGAAACGGCTCGTATGGCTTATAATGCAAAAAATACTTTCGGGTATTTCAGCAACATTTTTCAAATTGAACAATCAAATGAAGATTTCCGTTTCCTCGCTAAGTTTGGTGTCTCTTACGAAGAAGGAAAAAGTGAACATATGTGGTTTGAAATGCAAAACCTTACGGAAGATCTCATTCAAGGAATACTCATTAATGAACCGTATTTTATAGAGGAGATGCATGAAGGGAACTCTTATCATTTAGATTTTGACAACTTAACAGAGTGGGTTATTTATGCGGGAGATGCCGTTATAAAACCAAATAACTTATATATGTTTATTGGTTAACAAGTATTTCATATAATAAAAGAAACGCCTTCAATTATATTGAAGGCGTTTCTTTTGAAGTATTTTATTGTGCTATTAATTCCGTCTCCATTACTTTCTCCAAATGAGATACTACACGCTGTGCGGCTTTCTCACCTTGCTCAATACAGTCCGGAAGACCAGAACCAGCGTAAGAACTACCTGCCAAGTATACACCTGGCAACTCTTTCTCCATAAATGTTGTAAGTTTCTTCATTCGCTCGTTATGGCCTACTGTATATTGAGGCATCGCTTCTTTCCAGCGGCTCACAAGTGTGAAATCTGGATCCATTGTGACGTCCATCGTCTTTTGTAAGTCCTCTAAGACGAGCTGTACAATTTCCTCATCGGTTTGTTCTACAATCGCTTCATCACCAGGTCGTCCAACGTAGCAGCGAAGGAGTACTTTCCCTTCTGGCGTTGTATGCGGCCATTTTTTATGTGTCCACGTACATGCTGTAATCGTATAATCGCTATTTCTTGATACAACAAATCCTGTCCCATCAATATCTCGCTGAATGGCTGATTTCGGGAAAGTAAGTGCCACGTTTGCAACTGATGTAGACGGCATGTTGCGGAAGAAACGGAACTGCTTGTACTGGGCAAACATAGATGGCAATACTTTATGCGAGGCTGCCATAACAATCGCGTCTGCTTCGATTTCTTTTCCGTTACTAAGCGTAATCGTATAAACGTCAGCAAGCTTCGCGATTTTTTCAATACGTGTTCCCTTCATTACCGTACCTTCATGAATCTTCACTTCAAGAGATTCTACTATAGATTCTAAACCGGTTTTCACCGTTTGGAAGATTCCCTTTTTCGGTGCAGCCTTCTCTTTTTTCGGAGCAAGCGTACGCATGCCAAGTGAAATACTACGATGTTTTTGCTCCATTTGATATAACTGCGGGAATGTAGACATAAGACTTATTTCATCAATATCCCCCGCATAAACACCCGATAGTAATGGTTCTATTAAATTTTCAACTACTTCATTTCCGAGGCGATGTCTGAAAAACTGCCCGAGTGATTGGTCAGATACTGGTTTTGATCTAGGCATTAACAGATCAAAACCAGCTCTTAATTTACCAATTGGGGAGAACAAACCGGAAAATAGAAACGGAGTAATTTGCGTTGGAATTCCCATCATTGAACCACTCGGCATTTTATATAACCGATTGTTGACGAGGACGAATGATTTACCGGTCGTATTCTCTACAATTTCATCACCAAGGCCTAATTCTCTCACTAATTTAGCTGCACTTTCTTTTCTTGCTAAGAAAGAATCCGGTCCGCGTTCAATTGTAAATCCATCTTTTCGAACGGTTTGAATTTTCCCGCCAAGTTTACCCGATGCTTCTATAAGTAATGTATCGATCGGCAAGTTTTTTTCATGAATATTTTTTTGTAAGTTATACATTGCTGTTAACCCAGTGATGCCACCGCCGACGATCACAACTTTTTTCCTCAAGTAAGCTCCCCCTTTCTTTTTACAATACAGATTCTTTTTTCTTTAATACAACATCTGTTAAACAATCAATAAACGCGTCCGATGCATTTGGCATTTCTGGACGATAATATTTCGCGCCAATTTCATCCGTTACAACTTTACACTCAAAGTCATTGTCATATAAAACTTCTAAATGTTCCGCAACAAATCCAACTGGTGCATATACGAATGAACTGTATCCATACTTTTCATTTAGTTCTCTCGTTAAATCTTGTACATCCGGACCAATCCAAGGATCTGGTGTATTTCCGGCACTTTGCCAGCCAACTGCATAATTTGCTACTTCAGCACCGCGTGCGATATAATCAGCTGTTTCATTTAATTGATCTGGATATGGATCGCCCATTGCGATAATTTTTTCTGGTAAGCTGTGAGCAGATACGATTAACACTGCTTTTTCACGTTCTGCTTCTGACATACCGTTATATATACCTTTCACTGCATCAACCCAGTACTGAATGAATTTCGGTTCTTTATACCAGCTATCGATGCCATGAATGGTTAAGTTTCCAAGTTTCTCAGCTTCTTCTTGCGCTCGTCCAACGTATGATTTCACACTAAATGTAGAATAGTGAGGCGCAAGAACAAGTGCAATTGCATCTTGTATACCGTCGTTATGCATAGCTTGTACTGCATCTTCAATAAACGGTTCAATATGTTTTAAGCCAAGATACATATGGTACTCTACTTCATCTTGCATTTCATTTAAACGCGTCTCTAACTTCTTAGCTTGCTCTAATGTAATAGTAGCTAAAGGAGAAATACCACCAATTGCACGGTAACGCTCTGTTAAATCTTCTAGCATTTCAGGACTTGGCTTTCTTCCTCTGCGAATATGTGTATAGTAACGTTCAATATCTTCTTCTTTATATGGCGTTCCGTATGCCATTACAAGCAAACCAATTTTCTTTTTCATACAGCAATTCTCCTTTACTTCGCTAACTGCCCTTTAGAGTATTCATGAATAAATGTAGTTAAACGTTTTAATGTATCTGGATTTACTTCTGGGAATACGCCGTGACCTAAATTAAAGATATAACCTGGCTGCTTCATCCCTTGATCTAAAATAGCTTTTACATGTTCTTCAATAACGGGCCAAGGTGCTAATAAGAACGAAGGGTCCATATTTCCTTGTACCGCCTTATGAACGCCACGTGCGCGTGCTTCTTCGATTGGTAAGCGCCAGTCTAAACCGACTACATCAAGCGGTAAGTCGTGCCATTCGTTCACTAAGTGTGCAGCTCCTACGCCGTGCATAATCATCGGAACACCCATCGTACGAACTTCCGCAAAAATACGCTCCATCGCTGGTTTAATAAATACGCGGTAATCTGCTACATTTACTGTTCCAACCCAAGAATCGAAAATTTGAACTGCTTTTGCTCCTGCGTTAATTTGCGCTTTTAAATATGTAATAACCATATCTGCAAGCTTATCCATTAAAGCGAACCAAGCTTTCGGCTCAGCGTACATAAATGCTTTCGTATTATGGTAGTTTCGAGAAGGACCGCCTTCAATCATATAGCTCGCTAACGTAAATGGAGCTCCTGAAAAACCGATTAACGGTACATCTAACATCTCTGTCGTTAATAAACGAATCGTATCTAGAATGTAAGGTACGTCATCTTCTGGATTGATTTCTCCTAGTTTTTCTACGTCTTGTAAAGAACGGATTGGATTATCAATTACTGGGCCAATACCAGATTTAATTTCAACATCCACACCAATTGCAGGTAGTGGTGACATAATATCTTTATAAAGAATTGCTGCGTCTACATTATATTGATCAACTGGTAACTTTGTAACGTAAGCACACAACTCTGGATTATGTGTAATTTCAAATAGAGAATATTTTTCTTTTATCTTTCTATATTCCGGCTGTGAACGACCTGCTTGACGCATATACCATGCTGGTACATACTCTGTACGTTCCCCCCTACATGCTTTTAAAAATGTCTCATTTATAGTTCTTACCAAGACCCTTGCTCCCTTCCTTGCCAATGCTTCGAATACGTGCGATATTTATCTTTTTTTACTATACAGCTTGTAAAAACAAAATGCATAATATTATGTACGTTGTTCATGAAATTGACACAAACATATGTAAAACCGCTTACTATTTTCACAACATTCTTATTATAGCACAGAGAAAAACTATGGTTTAGCTACTTTTGACTTTTCTCCTTCGCGATTCGTTTGTGTGTTATATGGTACAACGTAAAAACTCGGTTTTGAAAATATGTTAACAAACTTTTCCTCATATTCTCCAGCACCTGTTACAGTGCCTACATGCGTATGAATTCCGTTTTCCACTCTGTAAATTCGATACATAACTCTTTCATCTGGAAGTGGTGTCCAGCTTAATTTTGTTTTAAATAAACCGAAAGGACTAAACGATAGTTTCATTTTTACATCTTCAATCCTGCGCAATCGAATCGGAGCACCGATTGTTTCCACTCCTTCTGGTTTCATAAACTTCTCTTTATGCTCTACATTTGCCTTCGTTAAAATTTTCTTAAACAATTTCGTTGCGGACGCACTTTCCCCTTGCAACTGATGCTCTTTATCCGTGCGGTCATAACCAATCCAAACAGCGCCCACTAAATTCGGCGTATAGCCAACGAACCACATATCTCTAGCTCCGTTGTCGTCATTTGGCAATGAAGTTGTACCCGTCTTTCCAGCTAATGCACCGTTATATACCCCTGCTTTCGCTGTCCCTTCCTTCACAACTCCTTCTAACATTTTCGTCATATACCATGCCGTTTGTTTCGAGAAAATATTCGTTTCTACTTTTGGTGATTCCCCAATGACTGCACCGTGTCTATTTAACACTTTATCAATAACGTGAGGCTCAATAATATTGCCATTTGCTAAAAATGCACGATACATTTTCACAAGATCCAACGTTGAAACGCCATTTTTCAGCCCGCCAAGCGCTGTACTTAGACCAGCGTCTGCAATATGAACATTTCCTTTCTCTAAATATTGCTTTCCTTCTTCTACCCCTAACTCATTTAATAAAGAAACTGCCGGTACATTCGCTGATTCTACAATCGCATCGTACATCGTCATTTCTTTCGAATACTCATGATTGTAATTTCGAGGCTCATACCCTTCAAAAGAACTTCTTTCATTCGTTAATAAAGAATATGGATTATACTTTTTCGTTTCTAGTGCTGGCGCATACACTAGAAGTGGTTTTAAAACAGAGCCCGGTTGTCTTTTTGCAAAGACACGATTAAACCCTCTCGGGACGTACTTTCTTCCGCCAATCGCAGCTTTAATCCCGCCCGTGCGATTATCCATTAATAAAAATGCCCCTTGCGCCCCATTTTCTTTACCAGGGAAATTTCTTGCATCTTGAAACTGGTTATACGCTACCTTTTGAATCTTTTCATCCATCGGTACGACAAACGTATATCCTCCGCGAAGCACTTCTAGATGAGATAATCCGTATAAACGTGCTGCTTCATCTATGACCATATCAATGTACGGCATATATGCGAGTTCATTCTCATCTAAGTTTTTATAAAGAGCAATTGTCTTACCTTGATAACGAACACTTTCTTCTGCATTTAAATAGCCTTGTTTATGCATCAGTGACAATACGAGATCACGGCGCTCTTTACTCTTCTCCGGAGATAAGTACGGTGAATATCCGTTTGGTGACTTCGGGAGACCTGCAAGCGTTGCTCCTTCTTCTACTGTTAAATCCTCTACATTTTTATTAAAATACAGCTTTGCTGCCGCTTGAATACCGTAAGCCCCATGGCCAAAATAAATATGATTCATATACATTTCAAGAATTTGCTGCTTCGTATATTTTTGCTCTAATTGAAGAGAAATCGCGACCTCTTTTAATTTACGAGTCAATGTTTTTTCACGAGTTAAAAAGACATTTTTAGCAAGTTGCTGTGTAATCGTACTACCGCCCTCTACCTTTTCACCAGCTAACGTATCTTTATAGAGAGCACGCAATATAGATGGATAATCAACCCCTTGATGCTCATAAAAACGAGAATCTTCCACCGCAACAAACGCTTGCTGCACATACTTCGGAATTTGCTCGACTGGTACGAGTTCTCTATTTTCTACATATAATTTCGTAATTTCTTTTCCTTTCTGGTCAACGATACGTGATGAAGAGTGGAAAACGAGCTGTTTTTCATCCATCATATAGCCACCAGCTAACACAATAAGTTTATAAATTACAATTGCTAATACAAACGTTGCTAACCCACCTAATAAAGTCCACTTTACTTTCTTCATACATCGGCCTTCTTTCCAAATGATGGTACATTTATTATTTGAAAAAGAATTATCTTTATGTATATAATCTTCGAAGTTTTTCTAAAGAGTTGGTATAATAAAAACAAACTATAAAGGGGGCATTAAAATGAAGGCGATTATTTCATACGAAACACCTCTAGAACAAGCACATTTCACTGCAAAAAATGATGAGAAAAATATGTTTTATAAAGAAAATACTGAAGAATCTGTAGAAGGCTCACTTCAGTATGACGTACTAGACGCTGTTGGCGAATTTAAAGGACAACCTGGCTATATCGTTTGTAACAACATTTCTGTAACAGACGAAGGTCGCCCTGTATTTGAAAACCGTTTTAAAAACCGCGCAGGCCTTATCGAAAACGAGCCTGGATTCCAAGCGATCCGCGTTCTTCGCCCATTAAGTAACGATACATATGTCATCTTAACAATGTGGGAAACAGAGCAAAACTTTAAAGACTGGACAGAATCACGTTCATTCGAAAATGCTCATAAAAAACGCCCTGCACAAGCAGAGGGACAAGCTCCGGCGCATCCACATGCGGAAGGGCAAAAAAGCATTTTCTCTCGTCCATCTTTTGTGACTACTTTTGATGTGTTAGTTTAAGTTTCGGAGTTCGGAGCTCAGAGCTAGCGACGCATGAAATTATATCAACGATTTTCCGAATATATCTATCATATCTTTGAATATATCAACGATTTTTTCAATATATCTATCACATCTTGAAATATATCAACGATTCGACTAAAGATATCGATTTTACGACAAAAAAGGAAACACCATTACACACTGGTGTTTCCTTTTTCTTTGTACCAATTATATATACGAAGTGCGTCTTGTTTACGCATATGTTTTACTTCATATCTATGCCCCGCTACTGCTGACGCAGCAGTACACAACTCGTCTTTCTTTTGAAAATAAGATTGATTGTATCCAACTACTTGCACATGTCTTCTACGCATGATCCCTGTATATTTCGCAAGACGACGGTACACCATCGTTAATTGATTTTCTCTCATCATATAACCGCCGCTTGTGTACCGAGCGTATGCAAGTATTGTACATACGATACTTAGCGGTATCAGAGTGAACAATGCGGTATGTTGTTTAAAATATATACTCGCACTGACAATTGGTACAGCGAGCACCGCACTTGTAATCCAACCCATTATTACGTAACGGCGTAATGCCGCTTTCGGTAAATGAACGATTTCCTCTTCCATTTCATACGGCAATTGTAAATAGGTAAGTAACTGCTGTACATCTTTTTTCTTCATAAAAGGGTGTAACATCACTTCATTCCCCGCGGATTCTATACTTTGAATGACTTCCACTTCGACAGAGCAATAACCGAAAGGCTGCCGAAGAATTCCTTCTTTCACAGTAATTGCTTGAATGCGGTGTAATTTTAACACAAACTCTTTCTTATCAAATAGCCCTTGAACGATACGAATTTCATTTCTGTTTCGCTCAATTTTAAAGTTCGCATATTTCAACGCATAGCCGGCTGTAGAAATGACCCACGAAATTGCCATTAAAATCGCGGCCATAACGATTAATTCATATACACCGTTATCCATCACATACGCTTCCACTTTATTTATGAGACATTTTGGTAGAAATTCATTAAACTCTGAGTAAATAAGAAGTAGTCCAGAAAATACTAATCCGAATTTACCAGATGTAATGGCTGCGAATAAAATTTCTTTCGTTGTTAACTGATACACCGTCTTACTTTCTTCTGCTGCGGGCACTTCTTCAGTCACAACACTTCTTTCTTTATGTAATAAGGCAATTAGTTCCTTCGCTTCATCCTCTTTAATACCCGCTAACATCACTTCTGGCTCAGTACCGCCGCCAGCTACTTCAATATTTAGTTTCGTAAGTCCAAATAATTGATAAATAACGTTAGAAGACGTACTAATATTTTGCACACGGTCTTTATTTAAGTAGCTTTCTTTCTTAACGAACACACCATGTTTTATATGTAAAATATTATTTTCAACCCAGTACACTTTAAAATACCATTTTACAGCTGAGAAAATAGCCATAATAGTTAAAAGGAACAATAAAACAAAATAAAATAAATACCACGGTTCATTCTCGTCTGAACGAAATAGAACAAGAAAAATAAAAGGCAATAAACCTGCAATTCGAATACCTAATACTATCGTGATTGGATGTTGCCTCTTATACATCCTCATCACTCACCTTCGCAAGTTCCCCAATTTGTCTTTTCAACTGTTCTGCTTCTTCTTTCGTTAAACCTGGAATACTATGAGAAGTTGCCGCTGTTGAAATATGTAATTCTGCTAAATTATACTTTCTCATAATTGGTCCTTGTTCAATCGTTACGTGCTGTACACGGATCATCGGAATAAGCACACGCTTAACAACGAACATTCCCTTTTGAATCTCAATCTCTTCTTCATTTAATCTGTAACTATAATAGCGCTGACGTAAATTCGGAAACACAAAATAATCAAGCGGGATAAACGTAATAGCCCCTGTTACTAGCAGCCCAAACAACCAGCCCCACCAGTTAAAGTTAATCATAAAAAAGAAATACGCAATTACGACTGCTAGTATAACCGCCGCCCCAATTAAAGCGTGAATTCTCCACACTTTCAGCATATTAGCATGAATCTCCCTTTCTAACGGCTGCATCTCATCACTCCAATTATATGAATTTATTAATTATATATTAGGCGTTATATACAATTTTGTAAATTTATAGTTTCCTACATCTTATCGAGTATTTCTTTAAAATTCCCTTCATTAATCGAATACACTTGAAACTGAATATAATCTATCTCATTCGTATCCTGATGAGCAAATGGCAAAACAGTAAATCTTGCTGCCGATCTCCCTAACATATCTATAATCATAAGAGAAACATCAATATATTCGAAGTCTACACGGAATGTTACCGCTTCTCCCGTACATTCATAATCTTTAATCGCATCATACGATTTATTTGCACTAATCAACATCACTTTGAATAGTTGTTTCAAATTTTCTGGTTTGAAATTAATCATATATACAGCTCCTTTTTTCAACAAAACACTACGGAAATAGTGTAATCTTATACTTTCCTAGCTTCACACATCCAATATATAAAAAATAAAGCTAGTTTTTTATAATTTTTTTGATATAATTACTTACGGGAAAAGGGAAGAATTTTGTCTTCCCTTGTGTTTTTATTTGCATCTAGTATTTTTGCTAGATGCCTTTTTTTATGCTAAAAAAGATATCCTCAAGTACTTTGAGGATATCTTTTCATCAATTTAGTGCATTTCAACAATTGTACCATCTTCAAATACTTTGAATACGCCAGTAAATCCTGATCCAGCTGCACCTTCTATTTTATATGTCGTACGCACTCTAATTTGATAATATTTCTTTCCATTTTCTACTTGCGTATCCTCTAGCGTGTAATCATATTCTTCTTTATATTCATTTTTGATATATCCTTTAGCTTTTTCAAAAGTAAATTCATCTTGATTCTTTCCTGTCTCTACTTTTTGATTATTCTCTGTTTCTACCTTTTGGTTCTTTTCTGTCGTTACTTTTTGAGGCTTTTCTGCCTCTACCTTTTGATTATTCTCTGTCGCTACTTTTTGAGGCTTTTCTGTCACTACCTTTTGATTATTCTCTGTCGCTACCTTTTGAGTCGGTGCTGTATTCGTTTTTTCTGGTTTCGCTGCTACTGTTTCACTCTTTGCATTTTTTTCTTCTTCACCGATTTTCGTGATTAATCCTGCTGCTTTTTTATTATATTCTTCAAGGTTCTTGTTATCTTTTGTGTCTGAAACTAGCTTAGTTAATAACTCTTTCGCTTCTGAATAACTTTTCTTACTTATTAACTCTTCACTTTTCACCAGTTGCTCACTATACTTCTTTTTTTGTTCTAAGATGGCTAGTAACGCTGTTCGTTCTTCCTTTGCTTGTTTTATAAGCGTACTACTTCCATTCTTCACACTCTCTACTTTTTCGAATGATTTAATAGATTCTTCCACCTTTGTTTCTTCTTTTAGCTTCATAGCTTCAATCATTGCTTTCGTTTGTTCTACAAGCACTTTTACATCTGAATCATCTTTTTTCTCATCTAGTGCTTTTTCAAATGATGATAAGGCTGTTTTATATTCTTTATTCGTTATTGCGGTATTTCCCTCATCCATCGCTTTTTCAAAATTCCCATCACTACATCCAGCTAACATTAAAAATGTAAGTCCAATTACTGTTAATAATTTTTTCATTTTCTCTCCCCCTATATATCCCTAAAACAACAACTTCATATGTATAAAAGTCTGTGTAGCAATTAGACTGAAAGTAAATATGTACTACATTGTGTGTGGGAAAGGAAGTACATTTCATTTACTATCATTACTTAAAACTCCTAAATAGTTGGTAGTCTTCTTCTTTCAAGACAGAAAGGAATTTTAATAATGCGCATAAAGAAAGCTCTCACTCAGACTCTTTACTACACACACTCTTATACACATAGAAAAATCATTTTTAGTTTATAGTTTGCTATTTCTTTAACTTTACATATTCTCGGTTAATTGGAAATACGAACCACAGTTCGTAACATACCGAAAAACAACAGAAAACAAACCGTAACAAAAGTCACTATTTGTAACTTATTCGTAACACAAATGTAACATAAGGTTTTTGAACATACAATAGTTTTTTTACATTATTTTCCCCTGTCTACATTTTTAGGCGCCAATAAGGTTCCAATCTTTAGTATAAATACGCGTTTTTCGTAACAGCGTGTAAAGGATCCCGCTCCATTTCCACTAAGTTGACAAATAAAAAGTACCTCAAAATTATTAAGGTGATGTATATGAGGCAGGAGCCTATATATCAATCACTTGTGACTTTCGTTCCTTAACTTTTTCTTAAAAATTCAACTTTGCATGTATTACGAAAGTTTTTTGGCAACAAAAAAAGGCCTGTCCCAAAAGTTGAACTTCAGACTGAAGTTATGTTTTTACTGAGTAAAATTGCAATAGTACATGAAATTTTATCGACCACAACTCCACATATATCGACGCAAATTGAAATATATCGAACATAACTTGCATTATATCGACGTTTCGACAAAGAATATCGACTTAACTACAAAATACGACAATAATAACTTCCCTATTTAATAAAAGAAGCCGTCCCAAAATACCTTTTGGGACGGCTCCTAAAATCATGCCATATAACCGCTAGTTTTTATCACTTTTTTGATATAATCACATACAGGACACAGGAAGATCTTTATCTTTCCTTATGTTTTTAATTTGCATCTAGTTCTATTGCTACATGTCTTTTTATTTTACATAGACGCGGGGGATTATATTGAAGAAATTTTCCATTAGTTATTTCACTTGCTTACTAGTTTTCTCTATTGTTATGAATGTTTTACAGTATGCACTAGTTCCAAATTATGCGGATTCATGGGGACCGATTTGGGTATCTATTATTATGTTTTCAATTCTTGGAAGCATTCCTGTTCTTATCGGTTGTTTATTAGGGGAGTTTTGTTATAGAAAAGTAAAAAGAAGTCACGAATTAAAAGTTGGAATTCCTGTATTTATACTGTTAGGTATTTCCTACAATCATTTATTCTTTACGTGGTTTAGCGATAGAGATTTTCTATCCTTTAATTTAGAAGCCTTTTTGAACACCGGCCTTCCTATTACTTTATCATCTTTATTGTTTTACCTTATAAGACGGCGTTAACTCTTTCATCATTACATAAAAAAATGTTATTACTCCCGTTGAACTGAGTAATAACATTTTTATTTATAAACTACTTAACAAATTTGCTTCCAACTAGCATCCTTCACATCTTCGCTAGTTGGTTTTCTAACTGATCCCACACAACATTCCTCACAAGCACCGAACGCAATGAAGTTTTTCTGTGCTTGTCTTAACGAAGCTTCATTTGCTCCACCTTCAAAGTCATGATCGTTAAACTGAACAGGATCATCTTCCCAATAACATATTTTACAGATTTCATATGTACCTGGTGGTTCTTCTTCTAATGTTTTATATCCGCAACATGGACAAGTGTATTTCATTATTTTACTCCTTTTATTTTTACTAAAAATAATTATACCTATTTATTAGGTAAAGTTTTCAAGGACAATATTAAATTTAGCAATACTACTATTGAAGACAGTAAAGTATCCCATAAGACTCCTCGATATAAAGGAAATATCATTAAAAAAATGAAACCACCTATCCCCTAAAGAATATAGGAAACAGATGGTTTAAATGTTTTATTAGAACGTAGTACTTTCTTTTTTATAATATTCTTTTGAAATCTCTTCATAAAACGCTGCCGATGTCGAGTAGAAATAAGGTGCTAACCATAAGAAACCGATTCCTATAGTAAGAATACTTAAAACGAACCAGCCAAGGAAGCTTAAGCATAGTAAAAAGTAATCCATTTTATGTCCATTCATCATACGGCGACTTTCCGTAATTGCTTGATTTGCTGTGTATTCTGGATGATCATTCAAAATAAAATACGTCATAGAATAAGAAAGTGATTTAATAATACCCGGGATAATAAGAAGTAATGTCCATAGAATCAAGTATACATACATTAGTAAATATGTTAAAAATGCCTTCATAAACTTACTTCCATCGCTAAACCATCTAAACATATGACCAATACGAGCATTAGTCCCACGAATTACATTTAAAACAAGATAATAGGCCCCTACTGTTAACGGACCGATAATAAGCATTACAATAATACTTACTGTAAGCGAAGCACTTGCTTCTTCCCATCCCCAAAGTATCGAGAAAACACCTGTCGTTAAAAGCTCAACAGCTCCAATAAGGATTCCAAGTAAGAAGGTTGCCCCTACCGCGAATCCCCACTTACCTTTTAATGCATCAAGTGCTTCTCTTTTCAACTGACTTATCATATATAACCTCCTAAAAATATTTCTACATTATTATACCATTTATATCAAAAATTCCACAAAATTCCCTGAAATAGAAGCATACTACCTTTTTTTACAAGTATTGATAAATGCGTGCTGTATTTGTACTAACATATAGATGAAACCAAGAAAAAACTAGTCTAAATGTAAACCACTCATTTTTCTATAACAAAAAAGCCTGCCTTTTATAATAGGCAAGCCTTTTCAAATTAATCCTCACTTATTCTCTTCTTATACCAATCTTCCATTCTCTCCGCATCTTCTACTCTCGTATGCTCTAATTTATACTCCGATGACGCACTAGAAAACTTATACGTACATAAATTTGCGCGGCGCTGGAAATATGATTGTGTTTTTTCAATTGATTGGACGTGCCTTCTTCTTACAAGTCCTGTATGTTTTCCAATACTACGATGTACAATTGTAATTTGCTCTCCATTTACACTGTAACCATTTGTTTTAAAAGTTGCGTATCCAAGTGTAAAGATGAGGATTGCGAGCGGTAATAATGCCCACATGATAAAATACTTTTCAAAGTATATGCTTGTTCCCGTAAGCGGGATTGCTAGCATTGCGAAGAATATGAAACTATCAATGAGATAGCGGCGTAATGCTGCTTTTGGTAATGAAATAATGTTTGTATTCAGTTCATATGGCAATTGTAAATGAGTGAGTAACTGTTGCACACGATCTTTTCGAATAATCGGATGTAGTGTAACTTTTTCCTCTTTTCCCTCACTTTGAATGACTTCTACTTGCACAGCACAGTAACCGAGCGGTTGGCGTAAAATGCCTTCTTTTATTGTAATACCTTGAATACGATGTAACTTTAGTACGAGTTCTTTTTTCTCAAGTAATCCTTGCGAAATGCGTACTTCATCATTTCTTCGATTCACTGTGAAATCCCCATGTTTTAACGCATAACCGATTGTAGATATAATCCAAGAAACGACTAGTAAAATAGCTACCATGTAAATCCAGCCATATATGTCGTGGTCCATTACATAAGATTCTACGCTATTTTTGATCCATTTCGGAATGTACTCGTCCACTTGGTTATAAACGAAAAATATTAAAGAGAATAATAATCCAAACTGACCAGATGTAATAGACGCTAATAAAATTTCTTTCCAAGTTAACTTGTATTCTGTCGCTTGTTTTTCCTCTGTAATGATTTCTTTTTCTACTGCATGTTCTGCTACTTCGTCTAACGCTTCTTCTGCTTTTACTTCTGGAGTCGGCTCATTTAGTAAGGTAATAAGCTCCGTCGCTTCATCTGCCGTAATACCAGCTAAGCTCACTTCTGCATCATCGCCTCCACCAGCTGTTTCGATTTGAATTTTCTTTAAACCGAGCATTTGATATAGCACGTTAGAACTTGTATTAATTGTTTGGACACGTTCTTTATTTAAGTAGCTCTCCTTTTTCACAAAGAGCCCTTGTTTAACATGTAATACGTTATTTTCGACCCAATATGTTGTGTAATACCATTTTTCAAATGCTGAAAAGATGGTAAGTAAACCGAATCCAACGGGAATTAAATACCAAAAAGGAAATTTCCCGTTTAAGCTAAACATGAAAATAATTAATGGTATAAAATCTGTTATTTTTAATTCTAATAACATCGTGATGGGATGCTGCCTCTTATACATCCTCATCACTCACTTTCGCTAATTCTGCGATTTTCGTTTTTAACATTTCTGCTTCATACATCGTTAAGCCGGGAATACTATGAGAAGTTGCTGCTGTTGAAATATGTAATTCTGCTAGTCCATGTTTTCTCATAATTGGCCCTTGTTCAATCGTTACGTGCTGTACACGAATCATCGGTACTAATACACGTTTTACGACGAAAAGACCGTGCTGAATTTCAAGCTCTTCTTCATTTAATTGATAGCTATAATAACGTTGACGCAATTTCGGAAACGTAAAGTAATCAAACGGCGTATATGCAATTGTTAATCCGATGAGCACATAAAAAATCCAAGCCCACCAATTAAACTTAATCATAAAGAAAAGATATGCCAAAATGACTATAATACTTATTCCTAGTTCAATTAAGGAACGCGTTTTCCACACCTTGACCATGTCAGGGTGAATTTCATTTTTCAATGGCTCCATGTAACCACTCCAAACCTAGTAATATAATATATGAATACTCTCAAACTATATTTTACATATTTTTACACAAAATTGAAATTTTATTATTTATCCACTTTTTTCTCAGGAATAAATATCCGAACCAAAGTAGCCAAACTAAACTAATTAACGCTAGCCAGCTCTTATCACCTTGAAAAGCATCTATAGCACTTGGGATTCTATAAACTCCTACAAATCCAAGAAAACCGAGCCACCAGTTTTTTGCATTTTCATTTTTACTCCCTCTTCATTACGTTTTTCACATTTTGAATCCAAATTTCTTTATACTTTAAATCGAATCCTATTAATATGTAATTACTCATGTTATCAATAACAAGCGCTAACGTATGAGCATTCTCCTCCGTTGCATCTTGTGACACAACGTCAAGTTCCACACCTTTCTTCAATAAATCGTGGAATCCATTTAAAAACTCCTCTTGTATTTCAAATAAACGTTTCTGATATTTTTCATTTCGCGTCGCACTTACGATGAATTCATTTATAACGCGTAATATACCTTCTTGGCCTTTATACTCAGACAACATTTGTAAGCCATCTGCGATCAACTTTTCTGCAAAGTTTTCTTCCGTATATTGGTCTTTATCGAAGTAACTCACAAATTGATACCCAGAAAAAATCTCCTCAAATAAAAAGTCTACTAACGCTTCTTTAGAAGAGAAATGATAATAAATGGCAGGTTTTGATATGCCTACTTCTTTCGCAATCATGGAAAGACTCATCTTCTCAATGCCGTGCTCTGCCATTAGTTTAAATGATGCCTCTACAATGTGCTGTGATGTTTGTAAATTTTTTGTCATACTGTACCTCTTTTATTTTTACTTACCGGTCGGTAAGTAAATTGTAAAATGAAACAGAATGATTTGCAAGTTAATCAGCTTTTGGAAAGGAAATTTTTGATGAATCTAGAAAAGTAAAAACAACATATAACAATAAGGAGGACATTCATATGGGATATGGTGGTAGCGGCGGTGAAGATGGACAGGCTGGTAAGAGTGGATTTCCATTCATCATTGTACTCTTTATCGTATTGATTATAGTTGGAGCTAGCTATAGCGGACTTGGCTTCTAAGAAAAGATTAAGCAGTTCTCAACTTAGCCGGGCACACAAAATAGAAAGCCCTAGTTATATGTAACAGCTAGTGCTTTCTATTTTGTGTGTTTCATCTATATTTATAACTCGAAATCATTATTGATCATCCACAATAATATATGCTGTTCTGATTGGCCCATGCACACCTACAACAAGGTTCATTTCAATATCTGCGCTATTTGACGGACCAGAAACGAAGTTCACACAAGCCGGCAGGTTTTCTCCCGCTTTATTTTGATCATGAATCAGTTTTGTAGCTTGGGTTAATCTTGGTACGATCGTACTTTTAGGAACGATTGCAATGTACGACTCCGGAAGCAAACTAACATGCCTTCCTTTTAACCCGTCATTAAATAGCACAACGGTTCCTGATTCTGCCAAAGTCATATCACTGAACGTAATGCCAAGGTCAGCAGCTTTCGCAAACGCTATGTCCTCTTCTTTATGATCTAATCCCCATATACGAAATTGTGTTGTACCTTCATTTTTGAAACATGGAGTAAGACCATACTCATTAAAGCGCTCATCATTCGCATACATAGCAGATTTGATATTCCAATCTTTTATAAAAGACCCCAATGTTTCAACAAGATTTTCCTTTGTTGTTCGCTTCACTTCTGTATGAATTACTTCGCAGTGTTCTATTAACTTTAATACAAGTTCGTCTTGCGAAAGTCCGTCAAAAACATTCCACTGCGGGGAAACAGACCATGTCGGTTTTTTCACTGCTTCTGGACGTTTCCTACCAAGCTTTTCTGATAATTGGAGTAAAAATTCCTCACGATTTTGGATGTCCATCATTGTTCTCCTTTTCGTGTTTTTTAAACCACTCTCGAAACGGTTGTTTTTTCGGAACTGGAAAATCTCTCGCATCCGTCCAATCTTTTAACGGCCCAATGCCGCGCTCGATTTTATCTCCTTTTGCAAGAGGTCTTAATGCATACGGAGCGCTCTTCGCTGCAAAAGAAAATAATCTAGAACTATTCACCACTTTTTCAAAGCCTTTCATAGCCACGTCCCAAGCTACAGGTGAGTATTTTTCTTGTACAATGCGGCTCCGATGTTTAATTAATAAGTCGTGTAACGGGATTTTCACTGGGCACGCTTCTGTACAAGCACCACACAGGCTAGACGCATAAGGTAAATCCTTATATTCATCATATCCCCCTAAAAGCGGTGTCAACACAGCTCCAATTGGCCCTGGATAAATAGAGCCATATGCATGTCCACCAATATGCCTGTATACAGGACACACGTTAATGCATGCTGCGCAACGAATGCACTGAAGGACACTTTGGAATTCTGTTCCTACAATATCAGAACGGCCATTATCAACAATGACTAAATGAAATTCCTCAGGTCCATCTGTCCCGCCCGGCTCAGTTAACCCTGTAATATAACTTGTTAACTTTTGTCCTACAGAACTTCGGCATAAAAGTGTTACTAAAACATCAAGCTCTTCCCATGTCGGAACGATACGTTCCATCCCCATAACTGTAATTAACGTTTTCGGAAGTGTCGTCGTAAGTCTTGCATTTCCTTCATTTGCTACGATAGAAATTGAACCAGACTCTGCAACAGCAAAGTTACATCCAGTCACCCCTATATCCGCTGCAAAAAAATCATCACGTAAATATGCTCTTACAAACCTCGCCATTTCCGTAGGATCAGATGTTCCAGTGTAATTTAACTTTGTTTTAAATATTTCACAAATATGTTCTTTATCTTTGTGAAGACACGGAACAACAATATGTGACGGAGGATCGTGGTCGTTTACTTGTAAAATAAATTCCGCAAGATCTGTTTCTAACACTTCCGCTCCAGCTTCTTCAATCGCTTCATTTAAACTAATCTCTTCCGTTACCATCGATTTTGATTTCACAATTTTTTTCGCATTTTTCTTTTTTACAATCTCTTTTACATATTCCCTTGCATCTTCTGCAGTCTTTGCAAAATAAACAAAGCCACCGTTTTTCTCAATATTTTCACTCAGCTCATATAAATAATAATCAAGGTTTTCTAATGTATGCTTTCGAATTTCTTCTCCTAAAGCTCGCCATTCCTCCCAATTCCCAAGACTCTCAGTAGCTTTTAATTTCTTGACTCTAAGACCATCTTGCGCTTTCCTGACAGCCTTTCGCATAAATTGATCCCCAATGCCTGTTTCAGTGCGCTTATGAAAGGGATCGTTCCCAATTTTCATTCCCATCTCTATATCCACCTCTTATTTTCGATCTTCATTTAATACTTGAGCAATATGTTTTACATCAATTGGATAACCATTACGCGTTAAACGTCCTTTTATATTCATTAAGCAACTACAATCCATCCCAATTAACACTTCCGCACCAGTTTCCATAATATGCTTTACTTTTTCATCAACCATTTGTTCAGAGATTTCAGGCATTTTCACTGAGAATGTCCCCCCAAATCCACAGCAATCATAATTATGCGGCAGTGAAACAACTTCCAATCCCTTTACACATTTTAATAATTTTTGCGGTGGTTCCTTAATCCCCATTAATCTGCTCATATGACAAGATGTATGAACCGTTGCTTTTTTATGAAACTCCGCACCTAAGTCTTCTTTCCCTAATACTTCAACAAGAAATTGTGTGAATTCATATGTTTTATTTGCAAGTTCAGTAGCTTTTTTCTTCCACTCCGCTTCACTTTCAGAAAATAAACCGGAAAACTCGTGAACCATCATAGCGCAAGATCCCGACGGCGCCACAACATATTCTGAACTAGCAAAGGCTTCAATCATATGTTTTGCAGCTGTTTTTGTTTCTTTAACATACCCGCTATTATAAGCAGGTTGTCCGCAGCAAGTTTGAGTTTTTGGAAAATCAACTTCACAACCTAAATCTTCAAGAATTTCTACAACATCTCTTCCTACTTCTGGATAAAAAACATCTGCAACACAAGTAATAAATATTGATACTTTCATATTTTGCACCCCTAAATACAGTAAAGTAAGCTCAAGTAACTTTATAACCAAATCTACTTTATCTGTATATTATTGGTAAAAAAGTGAAACTTTAATCAGTGGAGGTTTTACCGCCCACAAATAGCTGGATAAAATAAAAAATATGAATAGAAATACAAATAAAAAAAGGCACCCTAAATGTGATAATTTAGAATGCCTTCTTTTTATAAAACAAATTAATTTTTAGTAAGCAATCGCATACGATAACAATTCATCGTCACTTCTCCAAGCCTTTGCAATAATTGATAATTTGCGTACGCGCCGACCGGGGCACCGATGATCGGGACGAGCTGAAGCATCTTCGCTAAATCGATATAGTCTCTGTACTCTGTTTGGAACTTTTCCCAGTCCATATGATTTTCTTCTTCTGTATCCCACGTTTCAATTGCTTTCCATACTTCTTTTCGGTGGTCGTCACTTGAAAAAGCGAGTTGGAAAACGTGAAGAATAAAGAGGCGTTCTTCTTTGTCGCTCGTATCAAACCCGTACAATGTTGCTGCATCGAATAAAAACTTTATTTTAATGGTGAGTAAAAGCGGAAAATCGGCAAGACCGAGAAGAATTCCGCCTGCTCCCGTTCCAGCTCCTTCTGCTGCAGCTATTTTTTTGTACTCATCCATTTTTTTACGGACTTCATCGTCACGTCTTTGCAGTGACCAGTTCGTCTCTTTTAATTTCGGCTTTATAAAATTTGATCCGGCACTAATCGTTTGCACCATCATCCGAATCGTTTCTGTTAACACTTTTTGTACTTTCGCCGGAATGAGCTGTTGTACTTTCGTCTGCACTTTTTTTGAGAACCGTGTCATCATAGAAGAATCTTTCATGAATGTAGCTTTCCACTGCTCCAATTCTTTTATAACCTTTTCTTCATATGTAATCATAGGTTCATTCCTTTCAGTTTAAACGCTCAATGCGTTTCGCACTGTATTGATACACGAAACCAATACTAAATAATATGCTTACGACAAATAAAATACCGGTCATTATGAAATCTTTCGTCGCAAGTGCAAATAAAATTGTAAATACAATGCTGCCGATAATAAGAATCGCATTTAATAAAGTAAGAAAATCTTCCTTCTTCTCGTCTTCCCCTACTGGATACAAATCAAGCCAAATTTTCATGCGGTGATGTTTCCAAAGGGTTAATAGCTGATAACCGATTAAGTATAAGAAGATAAGGCTTACGATAAATCGCCCATATAAAAATGGAATAAAGTAAAGAATGACTCCTCCAAGAGCGAGTAAGCGCACATATAATCCAAAATAGTTGCCAGATCTTAAGAACGTTCTCGTATATAAGTATAAATATGTACGTTTTTCACCGATCATCGAAAGAATGAAATCAAGCCATTTTCTACGGGATACTCGCTCTTTTAATGCTGGTACATCAACGAACATATTCGCAATGCGGTACAGCAGCATCATTTTTTTACCTTCTTCAGAAATTAAATACTCCCAGTTCAGCGGCTTTCCCTTCACCATTTGATGCAGGATAGTAAGGTATAACACCATGAGCAGAACGATTCCGCCAATGAAAAGAACGGAAGTACGTTCTACAAGGAAGTACACAAATAAGCCATTTAAGATAAAACGAATGAACCAATCGGCTCTTTGTACATTTTGATCTGTTAAAAATGACTTTTCCCACGCTACAAATAAATTCCACGCTTTTACAATGACAAACGCGATTACAAGCCATATATAAGCTGCTCCCGTTTGTTTCATTTGTTGGAAGTATAACGGGGCAAGGGCTGCTGCTACGATTGCGATTATGTATAACTGAATCATAAACGTAAAGAGAAATGCCTTTGTAAAGTAAGGCTTTAACTTTTCTTCAACTGGTAGTAAATAAACGAGGTCTGCTTCTTTCAATAACGTTTGAGTGGATCCAGCCGTTAAAACCAGTCCAATTAATAGTGCCATCACAAGCGCAGTTGGAAACGAAGGTGTTAACGTTTGTAACCATTGCTGGTAATAATACGCTCCTGCACCGATGATGAACACGAAAATAAACTTCAAATGATCATTAAATACGTATTTACTATATGTACGAACTTCTTTTAGAAAGTGCCGAAATCGTTCTTTCCATAATGCTGTGCTATTCATAATCTTCTTCCTTCGTTAACGCAATGTAAATATCATCTAACGTTGCACCTGGCATATTAAATTCGGATTGCAGTTCCGATAATGTTCCCATCGCTCTTACTTCACCTTGATGTAAAATAATGAACGAATCACAATAACGCTCTGCCGTCGCTAAAATATGTGTACTCATTAAAATACCTGCGCCGCTCTTTTTCATTTGATCCATCATTTGAAGAAGTGATTGAATCGCTAACGGATCAAGCCCGACGAAAGGTTCGTCCACTATATAAAGAGATGGTTCCACTAAAAACGCACTCATAATCATTACTTTTTGCTTCATCCCTTTTGAGAAATGAGACGGAAACCATTTCAAACGATTTTTCATGCGAAACTCTTGTAGTAGTTGTCCTACACGTTCTTCATATTGCTTTTCATCCACGCCGTACGCCATCGCTGTTAACTTCAAATGCTCTTCTAACGTTAACTCATCATATAATACCGGTGTTTCTGGAATGAAGGAGAAACTAGAACGATACGCTGTCATATCATCACGAATTGTTTTCCCATTAATTGTGACAGTTCCTTTTTTCGGTTCCATTAAACCGATAATATGTTTAATCGTCGTACTTTTACCAGCTCCATTTAAACCGATTAAGCCGACAAGTTCGCCTTTATTAACAGAGAACGAAACATCTTTCAGTACAGGGCGTTTCGTATATCCTCCTGTAACATTTTCTACACGTAATAACTCGCTCATACGACACCACTTTCTTCATTTATATTCATTCTATATTCATCTTACCAAAAATTGCACTATCCTACATAGTTTCGATGTCCTCAAAAAAAATTTAAATTCCTTCGTATATATTTTTACGAAAGCGGACATCATAATTAGTGAAGAAGGAACACATTGAAAAAGCAACCACCAATTGATGAGTATAACAACATAGTGAAGTCATCATGAAATGGGGTGTCCATGTTGGACAAAGAAATTTACACATAACCAGATTATTTGTTTCATTTTAGAAACGGGGTGTCTCCGAAAGAGCATATACTGTTTTATAAATAAACAATTTCCTTAAAAAAAGATTGCAATTCATTTCACTTGAAAATGGGGTGTCTACGGCAGAAACTTTAGCCGATTTACCGTGCATTTCTTAAATAAATGAGGTGTCTGCGAACCGTAAATTACAATAATGCTTTTTCAATCCATCTTCAGAAAACAGGAAGCTGAGTCAGCTTCCTGTTTTTCGTGTTTGTTCTCTTATGTAATTATGGTAAAATACGGCTAAGGCTATTTGAAAGGATGAGATCGATGAATCATACAGCAGATAATTGTATTTTTTGTAAAATTATTGACGGGCAAATCCCTTGTTCAAAAGTATACGAAGATGAACATGTACTTGCATTTTTAGATATTAGTCAAGTAACAAAAGGACATACTCTTGTTATTCCAAAAGTTCACAAACAAGACATTTTTGAGTTAACGCCAGAAATCGCATCACACATTTTTTCTGTCGTTCCGAAAATCACAAACGCAATTAAAGCAGAGTTTAATCCAGTTGGCTTTAACGTACTTAACAATAACGGTGAAAAAGCTGGACAAACTGTGTTCCACTTCCACCTTCATTTAATTCCACGCTACGGTGAAAACGATGGTTTCGGTGCTGTTTGGAAATCACACCAAAATGAATACACTATGGAAACTTTACAAAATATCGCAGGCACAATTGCAAATAGTGTGAAATAGTGACACTATAAGAAGACGTAATACATAACAAGTCGATTCCCCAAAATGATTAAACATTAGCATGACTTGTTTTTTCACTTAAAATGCTGGGGTATGATTTTCTGTGCATCGCACATACAAGAAATATATGCATACTTTTGTACATCATGAATACGAACGAAAAATAAGGAGGTCTCCTTTTATGTCAAAAGCTAAATCCTTTATCACAGGTGTCATTTGCGGCGGAGCAGTTGCTGGACTAGCCGTTCTTTTCTCAACTCCTTCTTCTGGTAAAGATATGCGCGGTAAGCTGAAAGAAAAAGGAACTGATATTAAAAAGACTTTAGCTGATATTACAGCTGATACAAAGTTATTAAAGCGTCAAATCGTTGAAACTGCTTCCGAAGGTAAAGAAGTATTTCAAGAACTAAAAGACGATATGCAAGACACGCTTTCTAACTGGAAACAAGATATTTCTCAAAACAAGCGCCATATCGAGAAAGAAATTTTGGACATTCAAAAATCAATTGAAAAACTACAAGAAGCTGTTCCAGAAAAAGCGTAAACAGATTCCTGCTTAGTTTTTTGCATATAACAAATATTTTTTAGATAAATTGACCTTAACACGGCATATCACATTGATATGCCGTGTTTTTATGCATTTACAATATATGTTATCACCTAACATGTATGGACAACACATGTATTCACGACTCATAAAACGCTTCCATAGTTATGCATGATTTGTATAGAATGTCATTTTTCCGAAAAATTTTCACAATTCTCACAAAAAGACTTTATTAATTTTTATTTTACTGGCATAATAGATAGTAATGAAAAAGAATGTTAAAGTGGGTGAGTAAATGAAAAGTGGAGAAAAAGATTACTCGGTAAAAGAAGCGATGATTTTCAGCCAACGCATTGCTCAATTATCGAAAGCGTTATGGAAATGCGTAGAGAAAGATTGGCAACAGTGGATTAAACCTTACGATTTAAACATTAATGAGCACCACATTTTATCAATCGCTTATCATTTAAAAGGGGCTTCTATTTCTGAGATTGCTAAGTTTGGAGTTATGCACGTATCAACGGCGTTTAACTTCTCTAAAAAGCTCGAAGAACGCGGCTATCTTATATTCTCGAAAAAAGAAGATGATAAACGAAATACGTACATTGAAATTACAGATAAAGGGGAAGAATTACTACTTCGCTTAATGGAGGAGTATGATCCTGAAAATAATTCTGTGTTTAATGGGGCTCTTGCACTTCGTAATTTTTATGGGAAGTTCCCAGAAAATATCGAACTGATTGCAATCCTGCGTAATATTTACGGACAAGACTTCATCGATATTTTTGAGAAATCGTTAGAAAGTATTGAGGAGAACTTTACGGAATCCGATCAAAAGTTAGTTAAGAAATAATCTATTTATTTATTTTTTCGTAATCATACTTAAGAATTCATTCATAAGTGGCTTAAATAAACCTTGTTTTGCTAGCGCTTCCGCAGTTTCGTGTACTTCGAGCTGATGTGGAAGCGCTTTTTCAAATTGATCTAACAGCGCATCGAACAATAAAAGCCCTTCTGCTTTCTCCACTACGTACTGTTCGTTCAGTATTTCACAAATTTTTAGTATACGTTCAATATCTTTTTTACGAGCTTTTTTCTTTATGATCAAAGAATAAAATGGACACTTTTCTTCATCAATCATTTTAAATAGTAGGTCTACGTAGTATTCAGCCTGTTCTAATCTTCTAACAACGTCCATTTTCTCCCTCACTTTCTAACACAAAGTCTTCTATTTCTGAATTTTGTAACACGAACAAAATATCGTGTGATACAATATATATATGTATTTTAGCCAAAAGGAGGTCTCGCCTCATGACACTTATAACAGTTGTTTTTGTCGCATTCGCACTTCTTGTTATATTTTACACGAATTTCATGACACATACACTGTGTGAACGAAAACAAATAGCTGCGAGCCGCCAACCCGGTGTCTTTCGGGTTATTAATGTATGTATAACAATTTTATTAATTTCTAGTTATATAGAAATTATATTTCATGGAAAGTGAGGAAGGAAAGCCCCTTCCTCATTTTTTTCCTCTATAAGCAAATTATACCTACTATAACCAATAAAATAAACAGTACAACTAATAAAATAAGTTGAGAATTCATCCCCATCCCCTCCTCTATTCTGTATATGCGACATGCGCCCAATATGGCACACTTTCAAAATCTGACACGAACTGGTTAAAATTTCTTTATCAATAGGAAAACGAGTCGAAATATGATATATTAAATTTTGTACATATTGCTTATACTATGAAATAAATGACACGCATCTTAACTTTATCCTCAGCCTCGGTAAGCCCTGTTAAGTGCGCTTTACCAGTATAAAAAGCAAAAGTATCAGTGAGACTTAATCGGGCTCTTATGAACTAAAGTTCATCAGTGTAGGATAAATTAAAAATACATAATAGTAGGAGTGTTTATTGAATGAAGAAAGCTATGCTTGCCTTAGCCGCAACAAGTGTAATCGCCTTATCAGCATGTGGAACATCATCATCCGACAAAATTGTTACATCTAAAGCTGGTGACATTACAAAAGAAGAGTTCTACACTCAAATGAAGCAAACAGCTGGTAAACAAGTACTAAATAACATGGTTATGGAAAAAGTACTTATTAACAACTACAAAGTTGAAGACAAAGAAGTAGACAAAAAGTTCGATGAAATGAAAAAACAATACGGTGATCAATTCGATACACTATTAAAACAACAAGGTATTAAAGAAGAAACTATAAAAAATGGCGTTCGCGCTTCATTAGCTCAAGAAAAAGCGATTGAAAAAACAATCACTGATAAAGAACTAAAAGAAAACTATAAACCTGAAATTAAAGCAAGCCATATTCTTGTAAAAGATGAAGCGACTGCGAAAAAGGTTAAAGAAGAACTTGGACAAGGTAAATCTTTCGAAGAGTTAGCGAAACAATACTCTGAAGATACTGGTTCAAAAGAAAAAGGCGGAGATCTTGGCTACTTTACTCCTGGTAAAATGGTTAAAGAATTCGAAGATGCTGCTTACAAGCTGAAAAAAGATGAAGTAAGCGAACCTGTAAAATCACAATTCGGTTACCACATCATTAAAGTAACAGACATTAAAGAACAAAAACCATTTGATGAAGTAAAAGGCGACATCAAAAAAGATCTAGTTCAGAAGAAAATGCAAGATGCTCAATTCATGAACGATCTTATGATGAAAGAGATCAAAAAAGCTGACGTAAAAGTTGACGATAAAGATTTGAAAGATCTTTTCGAAGAACCTAAAGCTGACAATAAAAAAGAAGAAAAGAAATAATGAAAAGATTGGGCTTAGCCCGATCTTTTTTGTTTTATAGTACATTTATCTGGCAAAAGCCTAATTGGTGCGGGCTAGTGTCAGTTTAAAATACAATCATCGCCATACTCTATCCCTTTAGGTATTATCTATAAGGATGTTGTTATAAAATACTGGATTGTAGCATACTTTTAATCAAACTTTATTTCAAAGATACAGCTAATATTTAGTTGTATCTTCCCCACTGATTACAGCATCATTTCATTTCTGTCTATCGATAAATTAATATAACTCTCTCCCTTACTCCATTCAACACAAAAAAACCTCGATTCGCGCAGCACGGAACCAAGGTTTATCTCATCATTATTGATTAAATTCAAAAACTATGTTAAATTAGTACAGAAACACGTTTATTAAAATATAAAGAACGTATTTACCCCTATCTTAATAGTACAACAAAATCTATTTTCAGTCAACCTCTATTTTTCACTTTTAAAGGAGTGCTTACGTATGAACAAAAAACTTGATCTAGAGCAAAAACGATTGGATACCGTAATAGAAACGATTACGGAACAAATTGATAAGTTGGAAAACGAAACTGGCAGACGCCGGGCAGAAGTAATCAACATCCGCAAACACTTTTGGGATGATGTGAAAATGAACACGGATACTTTTGACGATTATCTTGAAACAGTTATCAACTTAAGACAACAAGCTCAGTCACTTGCTGTAACACAAATTACACATAAGCACACTTTTAATCGACTCGCTGCACTAAAACGTATGCAGAAAGCACCTTACTTCGGACGCATTGATTTTACAGAAGAAGGCGAACCTGCCGCAGAGCAAATTTATATCGGTGTTGCTACCCTTACCGACGCAAGCGGCGAAAACTTTCTTATATACGATTGGCGTGCACCTATTTCGAGTGTCTACTATGACTATCCACCAGGGCCGGCTAAATATACTACGCCAGGCGGTGTCATTAACGGAACTGTAGAAAAGAAATTACAATATATTATTCAGGGCGGCGTGATTGATTCTATGTTCGACACGAGCCTTACAATTGGAGACGAAATCCTACAACAAGTGCTCGGAAAAGGTACAAACAAACATATGCAAAGCATCGTTGCGACTATCCAGCGTGAGCAAAATGAAATTATAAGGCACGATGAAGGACGACTACTTATCGTTCAAGGAGCTGCTGGTAGTGGTAAAACGTCGGCTGCTCTGCAACGAATCGCCTATTTACTATATAAATATCGCGAATGGTTAAAAGCAGATCAAATCATTCTCTTCTCCCCTAACTCCATGTTCAACAGTTACGTATCTAACGTACTACCAGAACTTGGCGAAGAGAATATGCAGCAAGTGACATTCCAGGAATATTTAAACCATAGACTAAGTAAGTCATTTGATGTGGAAGATCCATACGAGCAATTAGAATATATGCTAACTAAAACGAATAGTCCTGCCTATAAAACTAGAAATGCGAGCATTCGCTTTAAAGCATCTACTCAATTTTTTGAGATGATTAGAACGTACAGACAATCTCTTGAATCGTCTGGCATGTTATTTAGAGGAATGAAATTTAGAGGAAAACTGATTGCCTCTGCTAAAGAAATCGCAGAGCAATTTTACAATACAGACTCCTCCCTCCGTTTCCATAATAGAATTGAAAAGTTAACGGATTGGCTAAATAAACAAATAGATGCAATCGAAAAAGCAGAACTGAAAAAACCTTGGGTAGAAGAGGAAATTGAACTACTTAGTAAAGATGAATATCAAAAGGCTTATAAATATTTACAGAAAAAGGGCGAGTTTGACGACAACTCCTTTAATGATTATGAAAAAGAAACGAAAGTACTTGGACGTATGATTGTCCGCAAAAAATTGAAGCCACTTCGTAAAGGCGTTCAAACACTACGCTTCATCAATTTCACAGGCATATATAAACAACTCTTCACAGATGCATCATGGGTTACTGGAGAAAAACCGAAAGAATGGGACGACATTTGCTCACTAACGGTGAACATGCTTGATGAAGGAAAACTATATTACGAGGATGCAACTCCATTTTTACTTTTAAAAGAGTTAATTGAAGGCTTCCAAACGAACAGATCGATTAAACACGTACTCGTAGATGAAGCGCAAGATTATTCTCCGTTTCAATTCGAGTTTTTAAAACGTCTCTTCCCTGCCGCAAAAATGACGGTACTCGGCGATTTTAACCAAGCGATATTCGCCCATGCGAGTGAAACAGTTAATTTCAATACACTTACTAACTTATACGGGCTAGACGAAACAAACGGTATCAACTTGACTCGTAGCTATCGCTCAACAAAACCGATCATTGAATTTACACGATATCTCGTACCGGAAGGAAAGAACATTAACGCATTTGAACGTGACGGCGAGAAACCTACAGTGACTACAGTTTCTAATTACAGTGAACTGCATGACGACATCACTGCCAAAGTCGCAGAACTACAAAAACAACAGCACAATACGATCGCAATTATATGTAAATCCGCAGCCGAAAGTGCCGCTGCATATAAGGCGCTCGGCAGCATTGAAGACATTAAACTTGTGAAGAGTACCTCTGCTGAGTATGAGCAAGGTATTGTCGTTATCCCTGCTTATTTAGCGAAGGGTATCGAATTTGACGCTGTTATTATTTACAATGCAAATGATGAAGTATACAGTGATGAGAGCCTTCGTAGATTATTTTACACTGCTTGTACGCGTGCGATGCATGAGTTGCATATGTATAGCGTTGGTGAGGTTAGTCCTTTTGTACTCGGGGCTGATTCAGCGAGTTTTAAGTGTATAACGAAAACACCTTGATTTTTATCAAGGTGTTTTTCTCATTCTAAATGACATATCTTTACGTCGATACACACTTAACACGATCCCCATTAAAAGCGCATGAAATACAGTTGGTGTTAATCCATAGCTAATAAAAGGTAAGGATATAGAAGCAAGCGGCAATAAACCTAGTATCATTCCAACGTTATAAATGAACTGGACTACAAAAAGAGTCATTCCTCCAACGATAAGCAATTTACCATACCGATCATTTATTTTATAAGATATGACCACTAACCTTGCCACAAAAAGAGAAAGAATTAAAACAAGGACTAGTGCAAGCACATACCCATAATAGTAAGTCAAACTCGCAAACACAAAATCAGTATCTGGAGCAGGGATGAACTTTATATCTCCATATGTACCAAACCAACCTGCTGACGACATTACCTCTTTTAAACGTATATACATAAACCCCGCGCCACCTGCATCACGCTCTGGATTTAAATACCCTAGAAATCTATCCAAATGGTATCCTGAGGACCAGGATACGGATACCTTGATAATAAATAAACAAATGGGGACAATTGTAATAATTAATGCCTTTTTCTTTCCTAACTTACTCCACCAAAGCATAACGAATACCATCGTGATATAGATAAAAATTGTTGAAAGAGTTGATACAATTAAAAATAAATACAAAGAAAATAAATACAAAATCACAAGATGCATAACCTTTATCCTACTATTATTAAAAAAAGAAGCCCAAGCTAGAAAAAAGAATGGTACTGCCATTAAACAGTCAATTGCGATAGGACCAATTTTCATTAACGGCTCTCCAGTCATCGAAGCATTTGGAAAACAGTATAGCATTAAAAGGATGAGTACTCCGATTATGTAAAACAGCCATCCAAGTCTTTCTAACTTTCGATAATCAATCAGCATCATCCCAAAAGCTGTTGCAATGCCGAGAATAACAAATATCACCTTATTCATTAATAAATCATTCGTATGTCCAAGAGCTACTATTGGCAAAAATCCTAGCCCCATAGCAATCACTAATAAAATAATAAGGAACCAATCAGCCTTTGGCTTATGGAGTTTGTTAAGCTCTTGCCCAAGTTTGACCGGACTTCCCATTTGTTCAACAGCTTTATCTTCAGCAACTTCCTCACTTAACCCTTTCTCCATCCACGTGTTCTTCGCCTGTTTCAAGTGAAAATCTAGTTCAGTTGCCACAAAGCCCTTTGCTTCTTTTGATTTAATATGATTGGTAACTTCGCTTAAAAAACGCTCCCCTTTTTTATTCAATTCCGCCTCACTCCTGTACTAAGCCTTTTAATATAAACCGTGTCTTTGTAGAATCTTTCTCTGCCTTTCGTAACATCTTTCTTCCTTTATCATTTAATTGATAATATTTCGCTCCTGAATGATCCCAGCTAGATTGGATAAAACGGTTCTGTTCTAGACGATGTAATACAGTGTATAAAAAACCTTCATTTCCTTCGAATTTTTGAATCCCTCTCCCTCGCAATAACTGCGCCAGTTCATAGCCTGTTTTTTCATTACTGAGAAGTTGTAAAACTGCTAAAGAGATATCTTCTTCACTTTGGATTGAGTGATTGATTTTTTCGCGCACCTGCTTTCGAAGTTGATCAGAAAAACGCAAATGTTTAAAAGTTGTGTTCTCCATTGATTTTCGCAAGCCTTTTAATCGATCTTCCATTTGATTATTCCTCCAATCCTTTCTTCAAAAGCTCCTTAGCTTTTTTCAGTCTCGTTTTTATCGTGTTTTCCTTCACTTCTATTACAATCGAAATCTCTTTAATAGATAATTCTTCATAATAAAATAGATAAATGACTTCTCGATATTTTATCGGTAAATTCATTACTGCAGAAGCCAGCCTATTATCCTCTGCATTTTGAATAACCGTTTGTTCAACACTTTCTTTTTGACTCCCGATATACGTAGTATCATCCGCTGTCACGATTACCTTTTTGTTATACCAGCTTTTTATGTAGTCCTTACACTGATTAATGGCAATTCTCCACAACCACGTTTTTACATTTGATTTCCCTTTGTATGTATGAAGAGACTTATAGCATTTAACAAATATATCTTGCGTTAAATCCTCAGCAACCTCTTTATTATTCACATATGAATACACAAGCTGTAAGACTTCTTGTCCATACTTGTTCATTATTTCGTCGATAAGGTCCTCCTTATCTTCTATTTCAAACATCTCTACTGTTAATTCATCCACATCATTTCCTCCTTCCCATATATTAGACGACGCACTCTATGGAAAAGTTTTATAAATTCATAAAAAAATACGGTTAGCAATGTCCATACCGTTTTGTTAAACCTTTATTTCAAGTTTTATACACGCCATCATAGTCTAACTCATGGCTTCATATTCTCCTCTTCCTACTAAAATAGCGTTTTGTTTTAAAATCCGTTCCAGTAGTTGTCTGCAAATGTTTCAAAGTGATCATCTGTGAATTGCAGGTCATTTGCCATCGCTTCCGCAATTACATCGAATTTTTCTCGTGGGATATCACATTATCCTTCCTTTCTCTCAAACAACGATTTTGTTTTCATTTCACCAACACTAATTTCCAAATTTTACATAAATATATTTTTTTACTCTTTTAGTATATTAAATATAAGCTTCCTAAAAGCTGCTATACCATTTCCCTATCCTTATTAAGGATAGGGTTTTTTTTATTAAATTCTATTTATAAAATCACTCCAAATAAGAATTTTGTCAAAAACTTACATGCATCTGTTTTTCGTTGTATAATTAAATTATCAATATATTAGGAGTGTTAAGTGTGTCAGAAACAATAATGATTTTGTTATACATCTGTTTCGGAATGAGTGCGGTTTTTAGCTTAATAAAGGAATTTCGAAAGCCACAGAGAAGCCAGTTCCTGATTTTATTTGATTCTCTAATTTTGATAGGAGCTGTATTTTTAATAGCTAGTATTTTTATCTAAATTATATAACGGACACTCTCCAGGGAGTGAAGCAGCTAGCAAAAGCTAACTGCTTTTTTAATTTAACTAACACTTTTGTTTGATTTTCATCCGCCCATATTAGGATTGATACATTCCCACATATAATCATCCAATTCAATCTCTGCGTTCTTAATAATTTCACCCTTATAAAGATAGCTATGATTCAAACGCCCCACCCTAGAAACGTCATATAATAAATTCACAAAAATTTGAATAGTCCATAAAAAAAACCACCTAAAGGCTCCCCTTCAAGTGGTTTTCTCTCTTACGCTAACGCAGCTGCCTGTTCTTGTTGATCTACAGGAATGACAGCATCTGTTAATGCTTTTTCTAGTTCAGCTGTGTATTTCATTTGCTCTTCTTTGCTCCAGCCAAGTTTCGCAGCCATGTAGTTAATTACTGCTTCTTTCCACTCGTATACCCAGTGGATGTTGAAGAATACAGCGCCTCTGCGGCGTACGAAGAAGTCAACTGGCTTCGCTGTCATTTCGTAATCCATTGCGTATACAAGCGGGATTAGAACGTCAAGCGGCATGTTGTATTCTTTTGCTTCGTCTTTATGTTTTTTCGCTAAGTCGAACAGTACGTCAACGTTAGAGCCGTAGAATTTCGTGAATTCTTCCGCTTGCACTGTCGTTAAACCGTATTTCGTACCTTCGCCTGCTTTTTTCGCGATAAATGCCGGGAACCCGTGTGAACCACTTACATGACCACCAGAGATTGGCATATGTTTCGTATCGCTCTTCGGATATGCGCTATGACCTTCTTTTTGTAGTAAGTTCGTTACGTAGTCTACTACCATTTCAGCCATTTTGCGGTATCCAGTTAATTTACCACCAGCGATTGTAATTAAACCAGATTCAGAAGTCCAAATTTCGTCTTTACGAGAAATTTCAGATGCATTTTTACCTTCTTCATAAATTAAGGGACGTACACCAGCCCAGCTTGATTCTACATCTTTTTCTGTAATTTTCACGCTTGGGAACATGTAGTTAATCGCATTAATGATATATGTGCGATCTTCTGTTGTCATGTGCGGTACAGCTGCGTCTTTATCATAGAACGTATCTGTTGTACCTACATACGTTTTTCCTCCGCGAGGAATCGCGAACACCATACGTTTATCTGGTGTATCAAAGTAAATCGCTTGCCCTAATGGGAAACGTTTTTGATCAATTACTAAGTGAACACCTTTTGATAATTGAAGAACTTTTCCTTTTTTCGAGTTATCTTTTTCACGAAGTGTATCTACCCAAGGACCAGCTGCGTTTACAATTTTCTTACCGTAAACTTCATATACCTCTCCGTCTAGTAAATCGATTACACGTACACCACATACTTTTCCATCTTTATATAAGAAACTGTCTACTTTTGCGTAGTTAACAGCTTTTGCACCATGCTCAATTGCTTCTTTCATTACTTCAATTGTAAGACGAGCATCGTCTGTACGATATTCTACGTAGTAACCGCCGCCTTTTAATCCTTCTTGTTTTACAAGAGGCTCTTTGTTTAGCGTTTCTTCACGGTTAAACATCTTTCTGCGCTCGCTTCGTTTTACACCGGCTAAAAAGTCGTATACACGAAGACCAATTGATGTACTGAATGATCCGAACGTACCGCCTGTATGGAACGGAAGTAACATCCACTCTGGTGTTGTTACATGGGGACCGTTCTCATATACGATCGCACGCTCTTTCCCCACCTCTGCTACCATTTTCACTTCAAGTTGTTTTAAATAACGTAAACCACCATGTACAAGCTTCGTTGAACGACTTGATGTACCTGCTGCAAAGTCCTGCATTTCAAACACAATCGTTGATAAACCGCGTGTTGCTCCATCTAATGCAATACCAGAACCAGTAATACCTCCACCAATTACGATCACATCTAACTCTTGTTTATTTACCCCGTTTAATACGTCTTTACGTTGTTTACTTGAAAATTTCATGGTAATTCCTCCCTTTGATAACGAAAAAAGAGACCACAAACTCCGCTATAGATTTCGCCTCTATAGCGCGTTATGGTCTCTCCAAATCTCCTACCGAATTATTAACTTGTCACCATTATAACACTGTTTATGATTATTTGAAAGCTTTTGTTGCTTCAATTGCCTTTTTCCATCCAGCATATAGCTCTTCGCTTGTTTCCGCTTCCATTGCTGGTGTAAAGCGTTTATCCATATGCCACTGTTCTTTAATTTCGTCTTGGTTTTTCCAATATCCAACCGCAAGACCAGCTAAGTATGCTGCACCTAAAGCTGTCGTTTCGTTGATCACCGGACGCTCTACAGGAACGTCTAACATATCGCTTTGGAACTGCATTAAGAAGTTATTCTTAACTGCTCCGCCATCAACGCGCAACGTGTTCAGTTCAATACCTGAATCAGCTTCCATCGCGCATAATACATCTTTCGTTTGGTATGCTAAAGATTCTAGCGTTGCACGGATGAAATGCTCTTTCGTCGTACCGCGTGTTACACCAAACATAGCGCCGCGTACTTCGCTATCCCAATACGGTGTACCTAAACCTACGAATGCTGGTACAACATATACACCTTCAGTTGATTCAACGCGTGATGCGTACACTTCACTCTCACTTGCATCTTTAAACATACGCATTCCATCGCGTAACCACTGAATTGCAGAACCTGCTACGAAAATACTTCCTTCTAGTGCATAGTTTACTTTACCATCTAAACCCCATGCAATTGTTGTTAATAGGCCATGCTCAGAAGCAACTGCTTTTTCGCCTGTGTTCATTAACATGAAGCAACCAGTTCCGTAAGTGTTCTTCGCCATACCTTCACCGAAACAAGCTTGTCCGAATAATGCCGCTTGTTGGTCACCAGCTACACCTGCAATCGGTACATTTTGACCGAAGAAGTGATAATCAACTGTTTCTCCATATATTTCAGATGATGGACGTACTTCTGGAAGCACGCTCTTTGGTACTGTTAACATGTCTAGAAGCTCATCATCCCACTGTAAGTCGTGAATGTTAAACATTAATGTACGTGATGCATTTGAATAATCTGTTACGTGCGCTTTACCACCAGATAATTTCCATACAAGCCACGTATCAATTGTTCCGAATAATAGCTCGCCGTTTTCCGCTTTTTCTCTTGCACCTTCAACGTTATCTAAAATCCATTTTACTTTCGTTCCAGAGAAGTATGCATCAATTAAAAGACCTGTTTTTTCGCGAACCATTTCGCTATAACCTTTTTCTTTTAACTCATCACAAATTTCAACTGTTTGACGAGATTGCCATACGATTGCGTTATAAATTGGTTTGCCAGTCTCTTTATCCCATACAACCGCTGTTTCACGTTGATTCGTAATACCGATACCAGCGATTTGTTCTGGTTTTACGTCTGCTTCGCTTAAGCAAGTTGCGATAACCGCTAAAATAGATCCCCAAATTTCTTGCGCGTTATGTTCTACCCAGCCCGGCTTTGGAAAATGTTGTGTAAACTCTTTTTGAGCTGAATGTACAATTTCACCTTTTTTATTGAACAGAATTGCGCGTGAGCTTGTTGTTCCTTGGTCTAATGAAAGAATATATTTTTTCATATCGGTTTCCCCCTTATGCTACTTTTCTACTATTTGTAGTGCTTCCGCTTTTTTTACTTGTCATATAAGAGATTGCTAGTACAATCACAGTTGCAATAATCACATAAATAAGTGCTGAATTTTGTTTTCCTTCAAATACAACTTGATGGAATAAACCTGCAAGTGATCCACCTAAAATTGGACCAACTACTGGAATCCATGCATACTTCCAGTTTGAACCGCCTTTTCCTGCGATCGGAAGGAAGAAGTGTGCAATACGCGGACCTAAATCACGAGCCGGGTTAATTGCATATCCTGTTGTTCCACCTAATGATAAACCAATACTTACAATTAAGAAACCTACGATAAATGGATTTAATCCGTCTGCAAATTTATTTGCTCCAATTGCTAATATACCAAATACTAAAACGAATGTTCCAATCATTTCACTTAAAAGGTTTGCAAATGTGTTCGGAATTGCTGGACCTGTTGCAAATACACCTAATTTTGTTCCTGGATCTTCTGTTTCTTTCCAGTGTGGTAAGTAATGTAAATATACAAGAACTGCCCCGATAATTGCCCCAATCATTTGTGCTGCGATATACATTGGTACGTCACTCCATGGGAACGCTCCCTTAAAAGCAAGCCCTATCGTTAAAGCCGGATTCAAATGTGCCCCACTAATTGATCCAACTGCATACGCTGCAACCGCCACTGCTAAGCCCCAGCCCATTGTAATGACAATCCAACCAGAATCTTTCGCAAACGACTTCTTTAAACTTACACCAGCACAAACGCCGCCACCAAGTAAGATTAACAACGCAGTCCCTATTAACTCTCCTAAAAATGCTGACATAGTATCCCTCCGCAATCAATTTAAACGTTTTCAAATGTGATAGAAGTAAAATGAATGGCCATTCGTTTTTTTCAAAAGAAAAAAATCCACAGCTTACATGCTTCTATATAAAAGTATATAGAAACAATAAAATGTGGATCTCTTCTTTTCTCCGTCACGTTTATTAACTTGTCTATAATGTTAACCTCTCGTGAAAGCGGTGTCAACAGAATTTTTTCACATTTCCGTCACTTTTTTTGGTAATGTTTCCATAGTTCTTTCTTCGATGTCGTAATGGCTGTCGCACCAGCATTTAACGCTCTTTCCACATCCTCCACAGTACGAATGAAACCACCCGCTAAAATTGGCACACCAGTACGCTCTTTCACTTCAGCAATCACATCCGTTAACGCTCCAGGAAGTACCTCTATATAATTCGGCTTCGTTTTTTCTAGCAAATTACAGCTCTTTTCCATCGCACTAGAATCAATTAAAAAGATGCGCTGAATTGCGACAACACCCTTTTGCTTCGCCTTCATAATTACGTTCGCCTTTGTCGATAATAACCCGTATGGTTTATATTCTTGGCATAAAAACTCCGTCGCATGCCCATCACTTTGTAATCCATGGATCAAATCAACATGTAAAAACACCTTTTTACTATGCTGCTTCGCAAGTGACACAACACTCTTCAATTGCCCGACATGAATATCTAAAATAACGATATACTCATACGAACTATGTAATAGCTTTTCCAAATCTTTAATTTGCCTCACTGCCGGCAAAATCTTTTGTTCATGAAATTCCATTCTATATGTCCCCTTCCCGTCTATTCTTTATAGTACACAATTTGAGTGGAAAGAACAGCTAGTGTGGGGAAATTCCTTCATTATCTATATATTTTCTTCAACTTATCAGATCCCATACCACCTATAACCATTAATAGGAGAGGTAAAAAATTCATTATATATGGTGCATCTGCTAAGAGTGTTATATTTGCTCCGGCGAACGTATTTAGTACCCACACAACGATTTTTGTAATAAATAAAAATACGCCCATCATAAATAAACTATCAAAAAACACCTTCCATTTTGGATGCGCTAATTGTTTACTATCTTCAATTACTTTTTGCGTCAACTCTTCATCACTCCTTAGCAGCTCATCAATCGTAATACCGAACAGATCGCTTAAATGAATAATAATTTCAATGCTCGGATAGTTCTTTCCCGTCTCCCATTTCGAAACAGATTGCCTACTTACATGAATTTTTTCAGCCAAATCATTTTGCGACCAATTTCTTTTTTCCCTTTCTTCTTTTAAACGCTCGCTAAAAATCATACTGTGTTTATCACCTCTCTACGCCTAGTATGGTCAAATAAATGATGAAGAGTAAAGCGAGTTATCGTTGCATAACCTGCGCAACTTGTGCGTTACATCTTAAAATAGCGCTATGTAGTATGTAGATTTCATATACTATGCTCCAATAATAATTTCCCGAACAATAAATAGAAGACACTGTCCAATTTCGACGGTACATGAAATTATATTGAACGTAACTCCCATTTTATCGACGCAAATTGAATTATATCGACGTTTCGACAAGGAATATCGACTTAACTGCAAAATACGACAATAGTAGCAACCTATTAACGAGAAGAAACCGGCCATAGTAATGGTTCAAGTCGGAGGAAGGCACCTTTGGGTGTCTTTTTTATGGATAATCATGATCATTATGCTTTACCATAAAGAATAACGTTGATGTATAAAACATTTATTGGAAGAAGTAGACCCAAATCGTGTACATATGTTATGATGATTTAAGAGAAAGGCAGGTTTTAAATATGGAAAAACAAGCTGTTGTACTTACATTTAAGGAAGATATGCAGTCATACAAAACATTCTCTGTTATAAAAAAACTTCACCTTGAGCACCAATTAAAAGTAGATCAAATCGCCGTTATTAAACGAAAAATAGATGGTGAATTATCAGTAGAAGACTTTTTAGATATAACTGGTGCTGATAAAACAAATAAGGGCGGTTTAATCGGTATGTTTGTTGGAATACTCGGTGGACCTTTCGGTGTATTATTAGGTGGACTAATTGGATCCACAATCGGTATCTTTAAAGATAAAAAAGAAGTTACTCATGCATACTCTGTTTTTGAAAACACATTAAAATCGATTAAACCAGGGAAAACAGGGGTCATTTTGATTGTTGAAGAACAGACAGAAGATACATTAAATAACCTTATACAAGAAGGAAACGGGAAAATAGATCGTTATCCAGAAGCTACTTTACGTGCCGAAATTGAGGCAGAACGCAAAAAATTAAAATCTAAGTAATTAATGAATTACTATCGCGAATCGTGGTACTTAAAAGAGTCCATGATTCGTTTTTTATTAAATTCCCCATGGAGTTTTAGAAATATTTTCTGACTTGATAAATATAAAAGAAAAAGCATGAGGTTCAGTAAGTCATAAACTACTGAACCTCGCTTTTTTTTATTAACGCACCTAATCTACAGTTGTATCTTTTCTCACATTTCAACAGTAAACCACATTGTGCCATCTTATCTTGTTTCCTACCAACAAACTCTATATTATTCGTTTAAAAAAATAAATCTTCATCTTTTATAACCATTTTTACTTTGTTTCGCTAGTAATCAACTTTACACTAATCTTTTCTAATAGATGCTCACAATATATACGCCCAAAACTTCACTAAGAAATGAAGCTATTATAATAAAACCGAATCCTTATCACTACTCTGATTACGTTTCTCTCGCTCTTCTTCTAAGCGCTTCATATAAACTTCGCCTTCTTTTTCGATAAACTCATTATCCATATCTTGCTCTTTTTTCGAAGTATATAAAACCATGTAGCCACTCAATACGATCCCAACGATTACAAGATAAACCCACCATGGTAAAGTTTCCAAATCACTTCATTCCTTTCCTTAGACAAGCCTTATTAGTTTCACTCTATGAGGAAAGAAATGGATTTATGCTTAAATTTTTATTGTGGATGCTTCGCGAAAAATGCTTGTACATATTCCATAAACTCGATTGGTTCCTGACGAAACGGCGCATGGTATCCTTTTTCAATAATATGAAACGTACTATTTGCAAATAACTCATGATACAACTCACCATTTTTCCAAGAAACGCTCTTATCGTGTCGTCCCCATATAATTAAAGTCGGCACCTTAATTTTATCAGCTTCCATCGCAATACGGCGTTCTTTCATTTTCGTAAGCTGATCATAATGCTCTTTATCATCGCGGCTATTTTTCACTTCATTTTTATTATAGTCCGTAATCTCTGTTACAGTTTGTAAGTCTGTCGATAGCGGCGGAACTTCATAACTTTCTTTTTGCTGGAAAGACTCAATTCCTGTAGAATCTGCCAAAATGAGATGCGTCACTGCGTCTGGATATAAATACGCTAAATTAAGAGACATCTCTCCCCCCATCGAATGACCGAGCACCGCAAACTGATCGTATCCGAGCTTCTTCATTAACTTATAGTATAAATTCACTTGCGCAGGAAACGAATACTGAAAATCAACTGGCTTAGAAGAACGCCCAAATCCTAAAATATCAACTGCAATAATCGTATGATCTCTCGCAAGTTCCGGATAAATATCACTAAACCCATCAGAAGAACCACCAAACCCATGAAGCATTAATAAAGGCGGTTTCCCCTCACCAATTTGCTTAAAATAAATCGTCTGTCCATCAATTTGCGCCATACTCTCTTTCGTATGTAGCTTCATCATAACAGTATCTTTCACTTCTCCAACCTTCGCAATCGGCTTATCAACGAAGTTACATACTATAAGCAAAACGAGCACAATACCGCTAATCATATAAAACTTAAACCGTTTCAAAGTTCCCGTCTCCTTTCTCTTGTTGCTATTTAAAGTTTTTACATTTTTTGGTTGTTTTATGTCTCTTTTTAATTGTAACCATTATAGTTACAATTATATTAAAAAATATTACTCATTCCCATTACTGATGGTTATTTTGTAACTATTATAGTTACATATTTAAAGTAAGTCAATTATTTTCTTTACATGTATGATTTCAACTCGCTTCTCTCTTACATTCTACATATAGATATTTTCAACAAATACTATAATCGATTTCCAAAATACACTAAAAATTCAAATTTCAGAACAGTATAATATTAATTAAAGGAGGGGATAAAATTGGTTTTTAAAAGAATTTTATACTTCATTTTAGCTGAGAGTATTTTTATTTAAGTAATTTAATAGAAATAGGATTACTACCGATTATTTTAGGTTGTTGCTTTATTTTTTCTTATATAAAAATTAAACAAGAAATGGACATTATAAAAATAATTATTTTGAGTGTATTAGTAAGTTTTTTATCTTTTGCTTTCATGATTTTACTTAATAAAATGATAGAAAGAATTTTTAGTTTTTCATCAACTAAATTTATAGAAATTCTATTAGTAATGCTATGCTGTGGTATAGTGGTTTATATTTTAGAATTAGTTATAAAATTTATTTATAAACGGCTTTTCGAGAAAAGGAATATAAACGGTAAGCTTCAACAGTAAGCTTCTTTCATGGATCAGCTGTTTCTGAAATTACTGATGTAAAGTGACAAAAAAGTTATTAAAAAAATGCAAGTCATTCTATTCAACAATCGGGCCATTTAATGGAAGAAGACTTCCAAACAATCCATGCTATATATATTTTGTATGAGATCGTTAAGGAATGCACTTAAACTATAGGGCAGAATAGTTGAATATAGATTTTGTTTTCTGCCCCATTAAGCGTTTATAGTAACGTGGGCAATTGATCGATAAAAAGGTTGCTTTTTCACTAGCGGAGTTAAGTGGAAGATGGGATGAAAAACATAAGTATTTTAAAATAGATCAAAATGTATGAATTAACTAAATAACTTGTACCTTTCAAATGAACGAAAATTGCATTTACTATATTGTATATAGTTTTTTTGAAAGGAGGTATTTTTACGATGGATGGTAATAGTTCAACACCCTGTGGTTCTTTTACCACTAATCAATTGGGAATCAATATACAGCGAATATGCGACGGAGGCTCCGTACAATTATATCAAGCATTTACAAAATGTCTTCCTACCATTACACTCCGGCTGGCTAATGCTGGTAGCGGTTGTCCAATTACATTATTTGTAAAACAGGAAAAAGATTTTCACCGATTTCAAATTGAACCTAATTCTCAAATTTTTGCTTCTTTTGATTGTGTTAAGGAAGTAAAGGTTCAATGCAGTGATTCACCAGGAGGTAATTGTAACATATTTGGGGAATTACAAATTCACGGTTGTGTTTCTTGCGGCTAATTTTGAACAATAACCTTAAAATATCAACAAACAAAAAAGAGCAACCCCTCACGCTTGAGAATTCCCCGACAATCAATATGCATATCGATTTTTTTGAAAGGAGGTAATTATTTACGATGGATGGTAATAGTTCAACACCCTGTGGTTCTTATACGGCAAACCCCTCATTCTTCGCTTTTAACCGACAATGCGACGGTAGCTCCGTTCAAATATACCAAGCATTTACAGAATGTCTTCCTACCGTAACAATCAAATTGGAGAGTAATTTTAGTACCTGTCCCATTACATTAATAATTTCGAAAGAGAAAAAAGGCCATCAACAAGTTCAAATAGAACCGAACCAATTTTTTTATGCTTCTTTTGATTCTGTTAAGAAAGTAAGGGTTCAATGTAGTGATTCACCAGGAGGTACTTGTAGTATTTCAGGGGATATACAAGTTCACGGTTGTGTTTCTTGCTGCCAAAGCAGCGACGAATGTTCAGATGAAAGTTAAGGATGAAAATGCTAGTTCCGATGTAGGTTCTGGTGCAAAAAATCTATAAAACTTGGACATACTGATACTATTACTCTAAAAAGGTGTGTGATTGGTATGGAAAAGAATAATTTGTTCAAATGGAAACACTATCAGCCTGATATTATCTTATTAACGGTAAGATGGTACCTACGGTACAATCTTAGTTTTCGTGATTTAGTGGAAATGATGGAGGAACGGAGTTTATCCATTTCTCATACAACGATTATGCGTTGGGTTCATCAGTATGGTCCTGAATTGGATAAACGGATCCGACGTTACCTCAAACAAACAAATGACTCTTGGAGAGTCGATGAAACATATATCAAAGTAAAAGGTCAATGGATATACTTGTATCGTGCTGTTGATTCGAAAGGAAGCACAATCGATTTTTTCCTAAGCAAAACAAGAGATCAGAAGGCTGCAAAGCGCTTTTTCAAGAAAGCTTTGCGGTCTTTTCATGTTTCAAAGCCTCGTGTTATAACGGTCGACAAGAATCCAGCTTATCCTATAGCAATTGAACAATTGAAAAAAGAAAACATACTAAGATTAGTAGTGCAGGCCAAGGCATTGGTTCGCACTACTATTTTTTATATAGTAGAAGTGAAGAAAGGGTCGTGTATGCT